>CAZUPX010000934.1:0-4897 GCA_964622155.1 uncultured Planctomycetaceae bacterium
TCAGAGCGTGGCCACCTTTGTACATGAAATACTCGGCCATCGAGGTGCCGGCATAGGGGGCCACGTATTGCAGCGGCGCCGGGTCGCTGGCGCCGGCGACGACGACGGTCGTATAGTCCATCGCGCCCTTGGCCCGCAGCACTTCGATCACTCCGGCCACGGTCGATTCCTTCTGACCAACCGCGACATAGAAGCATTTCACGCCCGAATCGCGCTGGTTGATGATAGCGTCGATGCCGATGGCCGTCTTGCCGGTCTTGCGGTCGCCGATGATCAGCTCGCGCTGCCCGCGGCCGATGGGGGTCATCGAGTCGATGGCCTTGATGCCGGTTTGCATCGGCTCGCTTACCGGCTGGCGTTTGGCCACGCCGGGAGCCATGGTTTCGACGTCGCGCCGCTCGGTGGTGACGATAGGGCCCTTGCCATCCAGCGGGTTGCCCAGAGGATCGACGACTCGGCCGATAACCGCGTCGCCCACCGGCACGCTCAGCAGCTTGCCGGTGCTTTTGACCTCGTCCCCTTCGGTGATCTGCAAGTAGTCACCGAGAATGATGACGCCCACCGAGTTTTCTTCGAGGTTGAACGCCAGGCCGATCGTGCCGCTAGGAAATTCGACCATCTCGCTGGCCATCACACCCGACAGCCCGTAGACGCGCGCGATGCCGTCGCCCACTTCGAGCACGCGACCGACCTCGCGAACGTCGATCTGGGACTGGTAGTTCTCAATTTCCGCCTGAATGACGCAAGCGATATCGTCGGCTTTGAATCTCATGAATGCTCCTAGTGATCATTTGCTCGCGGACCTGCTGCAACTGCCGGGCCACCGAGCCGTCGTAAACCGTATCGCCGACGCGCAGCACAATGCCGCCGATCAACTCCGCGTCGACCTGGGAATCGACCTGCGGCACTCCGCCCAAGAGTCTCTCGAGCGACGTGGTAAGCCTGCCGGCCAGGCCGTCTTCCAGCGGAGTCGCCGTATCGAGCCGCACGCGAATTCGTCCACGCAGCTCGTCGTGAAGGTTGGCGACTTGCTGATCGATCGACCGCAATATGTCGAGCCGACCGTGTCGTGCAGCCACTTTCAAAAAATCCAAAAGCACGCCCGACAACCGCCCGCCAAACAGGCGGTCGAGCAACTGAATCTTCTCCTCGGGCGAAATGAGCGCCGAGGCGAACACCGCTTCCAGCTTTGGCGACGGGTCGAGCACCTCGCGCACCACGACCGCCAGCTCTTCGACGACCGCGTCGGTCTGGCCGACCTTCTCGGCCGCCCCCAACAGGGCCTTGGCATACACCGTGGCAACCTGCTGCGCAGCGACGTTGACGGCGGTCGAGCGGTTCTTCGCCTTGTCGATCATGGTTGGCTTGCCGCGGGTCGTTGGAGGTTCGAGAACTCGAAAACTAATTGGCGCTGGCGTTTGCCGGAAACTTGGCCATGGCTTCCTGGATCAGTCGGGCATGGTCGTCCTTGGAGAGCTTCGTTTGCAGGATCTTGCCGGCCAGGTCGACGGCCAGTTGCGCGCTGTGCCTTGCCAACGATTCCATGGCCTGATCGGCTGCCGCCTCGATGTCGCGCAGGGCCCTGGCCCGTTCGGCCTCGGCACTCGATTTGGCCTCGGCCAGAATCGACTGCTTGGTTTTCTCCGCGTCGCGGCGGGCCTCCTCCAACAGCTCGCGAACTTCGAGGGCCGCCGCGGCCAACCGCTGCTCGTACTGAGCCAGCACCGTTTTGGCCTCTTGGTGGTTGCGTTCGGCCTGGGCGATGTGCTCGGCGATGTTGTGCTCTCGTGCTTCCAGCGACTGGATGATCGGTCCCCAAGCGAACTTCTTGAGGACCACCAGCAGAATCACGAACACAACGAACGTAAAGATGGCCAGGTCGGGGTCGATGACCAGCGGACCAACGCCCCCTTGCTTCTTTGCGGAAGCGGGGTGCTCCGCGGCGGCCGAAGAATGTTCCTGCGCCTGAACTGGATCGGTCGAAAAACAACCCACCGCACCCACGATCACGCAACCGAACCAAAGCTGACGCCAACTCATAAGTTTCCTCGCGCGCAATTGCCGAAGCTGCGAAACAACCTACAGGACAAGTTGAAGGATGCACACGATCAGCGCGAAGAACGTGGCCCCTTCGATCAGGGCCGCGGAGACGATCATGGCCGCTTGAACCTTGGCGGCCACCTCGGGCTGCCGAGCAATGCTCTCCACGGCGCTACTGCCGATTCTGCCGATGCCGAATCCGGCGCCCAGCATCACGATCCCGGCGCCGATCGCAGCGCCAAGGCTGCTGGGGAGGCCAGTTGCGGCAGGCGTGGCCGCGCCCTGGGCCAAGGCCGGAGTCGCGGTCAACACAAGCACGGCGACACACATCGCGGCAATCTTGACAAATGAGTTCACTGATTCGGTCTCCTATAGAATCTGAAAGGATTGTGGATCGGTAGCGACTTGGCACGCCGCCCTAATGCGGATGCACCGCCATGCCGATGAACAACGCCGACAAAAAGGTGAACACGTAAGCCTGAACGAACGCCACCAGTAGCTCCAGCAAGCTCAAGGCAACCGCACCCAGAACGCTGGCCGGAGCCACGCCCCAAAAGGCCCAACTGTTGGCCGTCGCGGCGATGAACGCCAGAATCACGGCCAGCACCAGGTGGCCGGCCATCATGTTGGCAAAAAGACGCATGGCCAACACGAAGTGCTTGATGCCCAAGCCCATCACTTCGATGCCGAAGATCATCGGCTTGAGCACAATCGAAAGCGCCGGCGACAGGTCGATGTGCGGCACTTGCGCGGCCCAGAATCCCACGGGCCCCAGCTTGACCATACCGGCAAACAGCACGGTAACAAATGTCAATAGCGCCAGTGCGATGGTTGTGCCCAGCGCGCCTGTGGCCGATCCGGCCCACGGCACCAGGCCCAGTAAGTTGCAAGCGGCAATGAAGAAGAAAGCCGTCAACAAAAACGGCATGAACCGATCGGCGTCATGATGGCCGATCGCCGGCCGTGCGACCTCATCGCGAACAAACACGATCATCGACTCCAGTGCGTTGGTCAGCTTGCCTCTCGGTGCGGCGCCGCGTCTGAGTCTGGTGGCCAGCCACGTGAACACGACGATCATCAGCACCGCCGCCACCAGTTCCAGAAACATGAACTTCGTAAACTTCAAATCAAACGGCTCGAACATGTCATCGAGCGGCTTAAATCCCACTTTGATCGTGTAGATCGGTGCGGCATTCTCGCGAATCTGTGGCAGCGAAATTTTGCCGCCATCAACCAGTACATGCGGCACTTCGAAGTAGTCCGCGTCCTTCACGTGGCCGAACAGATGGTCCGGCCCCAACGGATTGTGGCCGTGCGGCTCATGGGCCTGGTCGTGTTCGCCTGCCGCGTGATCGACCATGATCGGCTAAATTGCCTTGCTTGAAGTTGAATGTTCAGACACGTGGGCCACGGCAAGGATCGTTTCCGTGGCCAGAATCGCGACGTAGAACAGCAGGAAGTAAACGAACAGTCCGGCTCTAGTCAGCGACGGAGCGAGCACGTGCAACCCCACGCCCAGGAGCAACGGAAAGGCCATCCTGGCGAGCATCCCGGCGACCATCGCGTAAAGCACGTCAACTCGAAGCGCCAATAAACCACCGATCGCCAAAGCGACCTCACCGCCCGCCAGGCACACGCACCCTGCCGACACGGCCGCGATCACTCCGGGTGTCCCGTTGACGGCGTACGCCGCGAGCGTTAACGGCAGCGCGACGATTCCCACGATTCCACCTAAGAATCCTGCTTGGGCCGCCGGTCCTAAACGGGCGAGCCAGTGCCAAATGATCTTGTTCCGACTATCCGCCATCTTGGTGACCGTCGCCTGGTCCCGCTTGCTGCTTGGCGATGCGTATTAGCCCCAGCGTGCTCAACGTGACCCCCAGAGCGAGTCCCAAAAACAGAAACACCAACCGCGTGCCGAGTCGCTGGTCGACCCAATAGCCCAATAACGGCGGAACAGCCATTTGGGCCGAAAGGGCCATGATCGTCGTTGCCCAACTCATGCCAATGGCCAGGGGCGACCGATCGTCGTTGGGCTGTGCCACGTTTGCTGCCCGCCGCTTTCGAGCGACGCGGAAGAGAGCCCAGCCGCTCAAAAAGAACGCCGCCTCACCGTGCACGCGTAATATCTGCAATCCGGCAAGGCTGGTATCCTAAACAGCTCAAAAATGGGTGTCAATTGGCTCAGGCGGGTAATTTGTGTTTTTTTTCACAAAGTCATTATCCGGCCCTAAGCTCTCCCGGTCAAATGCGTTATCAAGAGCGGGCCAGACTACGATTGGCCACCGTGGCGCTCGAAACGCCACGTGCCAAGGCCAGAGTGCGAGGTTAGGCCGACGGCGGCACGGTTTCCGTGACCGCCAAGCTCACCTACAAGCCTCCCATTTGGGTCCGCCTGGAGAACCTAAAGCTAGCAGCCGTAAAGATTCGCGGCAGATTTCGCGAGCCCAGGTCGTTGCCTTTTGGCATCGGTTCGGTTAGACTGAATGTCGCGAGGTTGCCGTGCTCACTCAGGGGCTTTGCGCGCCGTTGAAGGGGTACCCCACCTACAGGCGGAATTCGCTTAAGTGCAAGCGCCAGCGGCCCCCCCAGCCGCTAGCTTGCGAGACGGCTTTGAGCGCACCCGCTTCGACCGCATACGGTTCCCACTGGACGTGAGCGTTGGGTGATCGGCGTGTCCGGTTGTCTCAGCGGTTACGGCCCCTCGTGCGGCTATGGACTGCCCGGGAGGTTCGAGCGTTATCAGGTTTAGTCACGGACGACGCTCAAACCATAGGGTCCTGTCAGGCAAGGCTTATGAAAAGTCACTGCCTGGCTAACGCGGAGGCAAGTCCATTGATGACCCCAGCAGCTCTTA
>CAZUPX010000935.1:0-5045 GCA_964622155.1 uncultured Planctomycetaceae bacterium
GCCAGCGGCGACAGCCTGTGGTGGATCGACGCGCGGCGGGGCAAAGTGCTCAGGCGTTGGCCCGACACGACTCCACTGGGGTTTGGCCGTGGCGTGCTGGCGGGCGACCAGGTTGTATGGCCGACTCGCGACGCGTTGTACGTGTTCGATCAGGAAGTTTCGACGCGCACTGGGTCGCCGCGAGATCCGATCCGGCTTGACGCTCGCAATGCGAGCGGTGGCAATCTTGTGCCCACTAATGGATTATTGCTGATCGCCGCCAGCGACAAACTGTTCGGCTTTCGGTGGACCGGCGAAGAGGCCGTGGCCGCCGGAAAAACCGCGCAAATTGAGCCGGCAACCAATCCCGACGATGTGCACGCACGTACGATTAAGGACGGAGAGGCCAAACCGATGCCGTGAGCTCGGCGTGCCAAACTCACGGCCGACATGCCCGCAACCCGCGCCAAGGACGAATTCCCTTTCACGACTGGAACACTCTCATGCTCGCAGACGACGACGTCCAACAGGTGCACAAGCTCAACGAGGCTTATCGCCGCATCACAGCCGAACTGTCCAAGGTGATCGTCGGCCAGCGACAAGTGATCGACGAGCTGTTGGTGGCGATGTTCGCCCGTGGTCATTGCCTGCTTGTGGGTGTACCGGGCCTGGCTAAGACGTTGATGATTCGCACGCTGGCCGACTCGCTGTCGCTGCGATTCAGCCGCATCCAGTTCACGCCCGATCTGATGCCGGCCGACATCACCGGCACGGAAGTGATCCAGGAAGACAAGGCGACCGGCTCGCGCGAATTTCGTTTCTTACCGGGCCCGATCTTCGCCAACGTCATCCTGGCCGACGAGATCAACCGCACCCCGCCGAAGACGCAAGCGGCCCTGCTGGAGGCCATGCAAGAGCACCAGGTCACGGTCGGCGGCAAGCGGCACCGACTTGACCCGCCGTTCTTCGTGCTGGCCACGCAAAACCCGATCGAGCAGGAAGGCACCTATCCGCTACCCGAAGCGCAGTTGGACCGCTTCATGTTCAACATCTTCGTCGACTACCCGGACGAAGAAGAAGAGTTTCAGATCGTCAAGCAAACGACGGCGGACGTCGAAGCAAAGATTTCGCCAACGCTCTCAGCGGAGGAGATCGTGGCATTGGGCCACATCGTGCGCAAGGTGCCGGTGGCCGATCACGTACTCCGCTATGCGCTTCAGTTGACGCGAATGACGCGACGCGAGAAGTCGGATGTGCCCGACTTTATTGCCGACTACGTCAGTTGGGGCGCGGGTCCGCGCGCCAGCCAGTTTCTGGTGCTGGGGGCGAAAGCCCGCGCCGTATTGCACGGCCGCTACTACGTGACCGTCGAAGACATCCGCGCCGTGGCCTATCCCGTGCTGCGCCACCGCATCATGACCAACTTCAACGCCGAAGCCGAAGGCGTGAAGCCCGACGACATCATTACCCGCCTGATCGAGCTCATTCCCATCGACGAGAGCGACGTGAGCGAACGTGGAAAACAACCTCAAATTTTTAGATCCGCGGACGCTGGCTAAGCTCCAAGGACTCGAGCTGCGAGCGCGATCGATTGTCGAGGGTTATACCTCCGGCGTGCATCGCAGTCCCTACCACGGCTTCTCGATCGAGTTTGCCGAGCACCGCGAGTACAGTCCCGGCGACGACCTGCGGTACGTCGATTGGAAGGTCTTTGGCAAGACCGACAAGTTCTATCTCAAGCAATACGAGGAAGAAACGAACCTCGTCAGCTACATGCTCGTCGACACCAGCGAGAGCATGCGCTATCAAAGCGCCGACGCTCCGCTGTCGAAGCTGGAATACGCCCAATGCGTGGCTACATCGCTGTCCTATCTGATCCTGGAACAACAGGACAGCGTCGGCATGGTCACCTTCGATAACGAAATTCGCGCGTTGGTGCGCGCCAGCAGTAATCCCTCGCATTTGAAGCAATTGTTGTACGTGATGGAAAACTGCGAGGCCCAGCGCAAGAGCCAAACCGGGCCGATCTTTCACGATCTGGCCGAACGGCTCAAGCGACGCGGGCTGGTGCTGGTGCTGAGCGACCTGTTCGACAACGTGGACGCGATGATGGCAGGCCTCAAGCACTTTCGTCACCGCCGGCACGAGGTGGTAGTGTTCCAGGTGCTCGACCCCGCCGAGCTCGATTTTCCGTTTCGCCAGACGACGTTGTTTCGTGGGCTGGAAGACCTGGGCGACGTGCTCACCGACCCCAAGGCCCTGCGAAAGGCTTATCTGGCAGAGTTCAATCGCTTTTTGCAGGCCGTCCGCAAGGGCTGCCGGGCACAAAATATCGACTACGTGCAACTGCGCACCGATCAGCCCCTGGACGTGGCCCTGTCGAGCTTCCTGGCCGCTCGCATGACCCGGATGAAGTAGATGTTTGTCCCGTCTTCACTTTTGGCGTTTGGTTTCGGCAACCTGCTGATGCTGGGTTGGCTGGCCGCCGCAGCCGCTCCGATCTTGATCCACCTGTGGAACAAGCGCCGCTATCGCGAAGTGTCGTGGGCGGCGATTGAATATCTGTTGGCCGCGATGCGCAAGAACTCGCGCCGCATGAGGCTCGAGCAGTGGCTGCTGTTGGCCGTGCGAACGCTGATTATCGTGCTGGTCGTGCTGGCCGTGGCGCAGCCATACATGGAGCAAATCGGGCTGAGCTTTGTGGCCGGCCAGCGCACACTTAAAGTGCTGGTCATCGACGGCTCGTTCTCGATGGCCTACAAGCCGACCGACAAGAGCCGATTTCAGCGAGCCAAACAACTTGCCGCGCAGATCGTCGAGGAAAGCGCCCAGGGGGACGCGTTTACGCTGGTGCTAATGGGTTCGCCGCCTACCACCGTCGTCGGCACTCCAGCCGCCGAGCCGCGCGACTTCCTGGATGAAATCGAAAATCTGAAACTGCCGCATGGCGGCGCCGACCTCGCCGCCACCCTGGCACAGGTCGAGACCGTGCTGCAATCCGCCGAGTCGTCGGGATTGATGCAACGCGAGGTTTATTTCCTGACCGACTTGGGCCGCAACACGTGGGTGCCTGACGTCAAAGGCGCCGACGCGGCGGAATATCGAGCCCGGCTCGATCGGCTTTCGGCGATCGCTTCACTGGTCGTCATCGACCTGGGACAGTCCAGCGGAGAAAACCTGGCGATCACCAGCTTGTCGGCCGCCGAGCCGTTGGCGACCATCGCCCGCGAAGTCAACTTTGTCGCACAAGTCCATAATTTTGGCACCCAGCCTCGCAACCATCACCTGGTCGAGCTGCACGTCGACGGACGCCGCGTCAAGGAGTCGTACGTTGACGTGCTGCCAGGGCAGCAAACCCCAATCAGCTTCACTTATCGCTTTGACAAGCCAGGCGATCACGTCGTTGAGGTTCGCGCCGGCGCTGATCTGTTGGACATCGACAATCACCGCTGGCTGTCGGTCACCCTCAAAGAGCGCATCCGCGCGCTGTGCGTCAACGGCAAGCCCGCCACCGGACCGATGACGGGCGCGGCAGACTATGTGGCCTTGGCCCTCAATCCGGACGCGGGTGAGGCCAGCGCGCCCAGTGTTGTGCAGCCCGAAGTCGTCGCCGAAAGCGCACTGCTCGAACGCGATTTGGCGCGCTACGACTGCATTTTCTTGTGCAACGTTGCACAGTTCACAGGTGGCGAAGCCCGCGTGCTAGAGGGAGTTCTCAAGCGCGGCGGCGGTCTGGTGTTCTTCCTGGGTGATCAGGTGCTGCCCGATCGCTACAACCGGGCACTGGCGGGCGAGGAAGCCGTATGTGTGCTGCCGGCACGGCTCGGCGAACTGGTGTCCGAGGCACAATATCATTTCGACCCCCTCAACTACCGTCATCCGTTGGTCAGCGTCTTTCAAGGTCGCGAACAGTCGGGCTTGCTGACGACACCCGTCTACAAGTACTTCCGCCTGGTGCTTGGGCCCGAGAGTAAAGCCCGCGTGGCACTGGCCTTCGAGGGGGGCGACCCGGCGATTGTCGAGGAGGCGATTCACCGCGGGCGATCGATCCTCGTGGCCACCGAGGGTTCGCTGTCGAGTGTCGACCCTCACAGCCGCTACGGCGCGTGGACGACGATGCCCACCTGGCCCAGCTTCGTACCGCTCGTGCAGGAGCTGTTGGCGCTGGCGGTGCGCGGACAGATGTCGCAACACAACGTCGAGGTCGGCCAGTCCTTGGGCGATTCGCACGGCGCGCTGGCGACTCGCGCGAGCGTGGCGGTCACAAACCCCGCGGGCTCGCGCGAGGACGTACGGATGTCGCTCGACTCGCAAGCCAGCCATTGGACCTTCGGCGATACGCAAACCAGCGGCGTCTATCGCGTCGAACTTGGAGCGCCACTCTCGAGCGAGGATTTTTTTGCGGTCAACGTCGACACGGCCGAAAGCGATCTCGCGCGCCTTGCGCCCGAGGAGCTTCCTAAACAGTTTACGACGCATCGCCGGGCAAGCCTTGACGAGGCCGACAGCCCGACGGTTGGCCACCGCAGCGGGCTGCACAAGCTGCTGTTGTATTTCGCATTGGCATTGCTGCTGGCTGAAACGTATCTCGCATGGCGATTTGGACACGCGAAGTAATGCACGGCACCCTTCCAAACTGGCTTGAAGCATGGCTCGGCGTCGAGGCCGCGGGCCCAGGCCAAGGCACCGTGTGGGGTCTCGAGAACACCTGGAGTTGGGCGCCTTGGGTCACGCTGCTGGCGTGCCTGCTGGTGGTCGGCTGGGTCGCGTACTTCTATTCCCGCGAATCCACCGCCGCGGGTCGAGCTACTCGTTCTGCGCTCGTCATGTTGCGGTTGGCGGTGATTGGCATCGTCGTCTTCATGATCGCGGAGTTTACACTCTCGCTGCGGCGCACCGGCCTGCCGAGCGTGGCAGTGCTGGTCGACGACTCGGCCAGCATGGGGCTCGCGGATCACTATCCCGACGCATCGGACGCCAAGCGCGTCGAGAAGGCGTTCGGATCGGTGCCGCAAGATGGCGTGGGGCGAATTTCCATCGCCGCCCATTTGCTGAATGATCCGCAG
>CAZUPX010000936.1:0-7349 GCA_964622155.1 uncultured Planctomycetaceae bacterium
AAGGGGCGCCTATGCGATCTAAGGGCATTGTGATTGCAGCATTCCTGCTCGCAGTTTTGGCGGCCGTGTCCGTAGTCTCGACGAGAAGCCGTTTATCGGGGGTCGAAGGGACGTTGACGGGTATCGAAGCGAAGATCGACATTATCCAGCACAAGTTTGATGAAATCACAGAAGGCGAGCCGAACTCCACTAGTTCGCAGGCCGCCGATCCGAATTCAATCGCTCAGGCGGACAAACTGATAGCCGAGCTAGGGGACGAACCCACGGCGGAAAAATTGGCGACGACACTAACAATCCTTGACTCGTGGTTCGTAAAGCCGGACGACGAAACCACGTTCCAAGAGCGCAAGCTACTTCAAACGGCACGGCTGCGCAAGGTAGTCACACAGGAAGTCAATTCGCTTCAGTGGAAGGCGCTTGAGGTTGATACCGGTGGGGAAGGCGCGAAATTGCATGCCGAAGCGGGTCGCATCCTGACCTTGTATCCGATCTCGCAAGAGAAAGCCGTACTTGACGAGGCGCGACAACTCATGTCACAACAGGCTGACGTGGCGGGCCGTTTAGAGACAGTTCGGCGGCAACGCTACAATCTATGGGCGACCAAACAAATCGAGGGGGCCATCGACGGTTACAACTCGAACAAGAGCATATTGAGTCCCAAGCAGGAGAACGCAGCACTGATTGATTCCCTTGTCAAAAGCCTAGGCCAAGTGGATCCAGTACTGCTGGAACCAGCAGTACTGGAGTTGTACAATTATGCCATTGATCTGACGAAGGCGGCTATTTCCGAAACGGACAAGATCAATCTTGCAAAACGATTGACTGACCCCTCAAACCGCAGAAAAGCGTTGGGAGATTTCTGATGCGGCACGGCGTGGCGTTGATCTCCGTTGCCGTCGCCATATGGTTTGCATTGTCGGCACACCCCGCTATCGCGCAGGTAGAAGGATATCGACCTCTAGGTTCCTGGAGCGATCCTGACGCAGAGGCCGTCGCAAGATGGTCAGCCGGTCTCAATGAAGCCGCCAGGAAAGCGAAGGATCATGCATTTGTATCCAGCGGCTCGCAAGTGGCTTCCTTGCGATCTCACAATCATGCCCTCCTCGAAGATGCGCTGATCAGACGGCATAGGGGATTGCAGGAATCACCAGCACGGGTAAGTACGCACATTCAGCGACTGTACCGCCATCAGCCTGGAAGAAACGTGCTCAATGGCGCAATGGCGGAGGCTCTCTACTTCGACAAAAACCCGGAGTACAGTTACGTCAGAAGGTCGAACGCTCCACAGCACGATGGGTATCGGCGGCGCCTTGGGCTTCCTCCAGAAAACGTGCAGATCAAATTTCACAAGAATGGCAGCCCGGCAGAGTATGCGCGCGACATGGTCCGGGACCACCGAGCGCACCGGTTTGCAGTGCCCGATGATCACGTAGCACCTCTGAAAGACTATCTTCGCAGACTCGCACAGAAGCGCGATGCCGCGAACGACGCCATCGGTACCAAGACTGCTTGGCGGAACTTCGGACGAGTTAAGCCGATTGGAGCAAGCTCGGCGGAGATTTTATCCGCCACAAGATCGGCACCCCAGCAAGCTCGTCTGGAAAGATACGGCGGCTACACGTCCCTCGGTGCAGCAATAGCGCTGTCGATTGGCCCCACGGTCTGGGATGCGGCGAACGGAAGCATTCGTGCAAATACGGCAATGTATCAAGCGACTCGCAGTCTAAGCATCTTGGGCATCGGCCGCGGTACTGAGTTCAGTATTGGAGCAATGGGTCGGGGCGCTTTGCGAGGCACGACAAGAGGCAACGTAATTGTAGCCAGCGCAAAGATTGCCGCAGAAGTTGCGTGGCTAATCTATGAGCACGGTGGAACCAAGGGGGTCTACCAGCCAGAGCTCTACGATCAGGTCGGCGGTGATGTTGGGACTGTTACGCTTGGAATCTGGGGCTTCAAGGCCGGCACTTTCTTCGCGTCTGGAACCGGGCCGTGGGCACCGGTCATCGGCACAGGAGTCGCAATCGCCACGGGCACGGTAGGATACCTGGGGGGCAGAGCCGTGACTCATACGGCCATTGAGGTTTTCGCCCCTGAACTCCTCCGACAGCAAGAAAAGAAACGGATCGAGATCGTTAAGGACGGAGTTGCACAATCGATCTCGAAGGCGCAACGCTGGTCTGCTGAATCGCTCTAAATCTAGTGTTGCTCAAGCACGACAGGGTTTGGACACGCGGCGACGTTGCGATTAGCATAGCAGGGATGGAACATCCCGCCGATCCGCCCGCCGAGCAGCCTGTCGACAAGAGCCGCCGTTTTGATTCGCCCGAGCAAGAGGCTTTTCTTAATCTTTGGCGCACTTACGACCGCCTGCACATCGCCGAAGAAGAGCTATTTGGGCGCTATGACCTGACGCCGCAGCAGTACAACGCGCTGCGGCTGTTGCGCGGCGAGACGGGTTGCAAGGTGGCCACGCTGGCGCTGGGGGCGCGACTGGTTTCGCGAGCTGCTGATATCACGCGGCTTTTGGATAAGCTCGAAGAGCGCGGCCTGATCGCGCGCGAGCGGCCGGCCGATAACCGCCGCATGGTGTTAATCGGACTAACGGACAATGGCCGAGCGCTTTTGGCCGAGCTGGACGAACCGGTACGAGCCTGCCACGTGAGTCAACTGGGGCATCTGTCGCGAGAGCAATTGAGCCAACTGACCGCCTTGCTACAATCGGCCCGCCGACCGCACGAGGACCCTGCGAGCCACTGGATGCCGGCGGTATAATCGCAGAACTGGGTCTTCTGAAAAGTTCGCCAGCGTAGTCGGTTTTGGGCAAGGTGCACTGGATGAGCGAAAAACCCGTCGTCGGTGAGGTGCGGAGGTTCGATTCCAATTCGGGCGTGCGCATCTACCGGATCCCCAGCGACGCGTTTCCCGGCCTGCTGGTACATGTGTACTTGTTGCTCAATGCCGGACCACCGACACTGGTCGACGCCGGCAGCGGCTTCTGGGAAGCGACCAACCAGATACTTGCCGGCATCGAGCGTGTGCGGACCGAGTTCGGCGAGCAGGTGACGCTGGCCGACATCCGGCGGATCGTAATCACGCACGGCCACATCGACCATTTTGGCGGACTGGCCGAGTTGCACGCCAAGATTCCGCAAGCCGAGATCGCAATCCACGAGCTTGACGTGCGGATTCTGACGGCCTTCGAAGAACGTGTTGCCGTGTCCACCAAGGCGATCCGCACGTTCCTGCAGGAGGCGGGCGTCGCCCCCGACATGCTCGAAGGCTTCTTGGATGTTTACGGCTTCTCGAAACGGAACATGCACAGCCTGCCGGTATCGCGGACGCTGGTCGACAATCAGGAACTCGACGGATTGCGGTTTATCCACACGCCGGGTCATTGCCCGGGCCAGGTCTGCATCGGCGTGGGTAACGTGCTGTTGAGCGCCGATCACATCCTGCCCGAGATTTCGCCGCACCAGTCGCCTGAGAGCATCATGCCCTACACCGGCTTGGGCCATTACCTCGAGTCGCTGGAAAAGATTGGTCGGATGGACGGGTTTGAGTTGGCGCTGGGTGGTCACCAGGGTCCAATCGGCGATGTCTACAAGCGGGTCGTCGAAATTCGCCAGGGGCATGAGCGCAAGCTGGAGAAGGTGCTGGAAATCATCGGCCACGCGCCGGTGGCGCTCTCGACCAACGAGATTTCACAACAGCTCTACTCCAACGTCGAGGGGTTTCACGTGCTGTTGGCGCTGGAGGAAGTTGCCGCGCACGTGGAGTATCTATATCAACACGGCAAGCTTTCGATTGCCAATCTCGACGAGTACCGGCGCGAAGAGAATCCGGCGATCCGCTACGTGGTTGCCTAGCGAGAGAATTGCAACATGCTCGTGGCCAGCGGATGGCCGGTTGCTGGAGGCTATTGCTCGCTCTCCAGAATCGTCCTTGCGTCGTCGAGCGCTTGCCTGGCTTCGCCCGTGAGCTTCGGGAACTCAAGGTTGAGCGATTCGAGTTTGCGCGCCACGATATCGGCCACAGCCAGGTGCATATACCACTTATTGTCCGCAGGTATCGCATACCACGGCGCATGCTCGGTGCTGGTATTGCTCAACATGTCTTCAAAGGCCTTCGCATATTCGCCCCAATAGGCGCGCTCCTTGACATCGGCTGCCGAGAACTTCCAGTTCTTCTGGGGTTTGTCCAGCCGTTCGAGAAATCGCCGCTTCTGTTCCTTCTTCGAAAGGTTCAGAAAGAACTTCAACACCTCGATGCCGTTCGACACCAGGAACCGCTCGAAGTTGTTGATTTCTTCGAATCGCCTGGCCCATAGCTTGTCGGAATCCTTGGTCTTGGGGATCTTTTCGTGCTGGAGCAGCTCCGGGTGGACGCGAACGACCAGCACTTCCTCGAAGTACGAACGGTTGAAGATACCAATCACTCCCCGCTCGGGCAGCGCCTTGACGTGGCGCCACAAGTAATCGTGATCGAGCTCTTCGTGTGTTGGAGCCTTGAAGCTCTTGACCTGGCAGCCACTTGGATTGACGCCCGACATCACGTGCTTGATCGTGCCGTCCTTGCCCGCCGCGTCCATGCCCTGCAGGATAATGAGTAGCGCGTACGTGTTCTGAGCGGCCAGCCTGGCCTGCAAGTCGCTGAGCGTTGCGATATCGGCCGCCAATTTTTCAGCGGCCTGGTCCTTGCTCATGTACGGCTTTGTCGCGTCGGTGGGATAGTCCGACAGCTTGACCTTCTTGTCAGGCGATACCAGTAGATTCTTGAAGTTCATGGGGACAGTTGCTCGCGATTGGATTCACAAGGCCGGAATCAGGGCCCCTTCTCGCGTTTCCAATCTTTGGAAAGCCATGGCCGCTTCGCCTGTCGGAGGTCCGAAGTGTTTGGGATGGAACAGATGCCCCAAGATCTCCAGACTGTCGACCAGCCGCGGCCCGGAACGGTTGAAATACGCATTGCCGTCGACCGCGAATATGCGCCGGTGGCGCACGGCAGATAGTTCGGACCAGCCAGGCTGAGCAGGCAGAGCTTGTGCCTCGGCGATCGTCCGCTGAAGGTCAAACCCGCAGGGCATGATAACGAGCACTTGCGGATCGTACTCGAGAATAGTTTGCCAGCCGACATAGGGGCTGTGCTCACTTCCGGCGGTCAGACCCGATTCGCCTCCTGCGATTGTGACCAGCTCGGGTATCCAGTTACCGGCCACCATCGGCGGATCGATCCATTCCATGCAAATGGCGCGCGGCCTGTTCGAGATTGCCGCCGCGTCACCTGTCGCGCGGTAACGATCAATTCTGGCGAGCAACGCCGCCTTGATGTTTACGGCATGTTCGTGGGCCTTTCCACCAACTGCCTTGCCGATCCGCTCGATATCATCCAGGACGTCAAAGACCGACTGCGGATTGAGCGCCAGGACCCGGGCGCCATTTAAAGCCGGGGTGTCGCGCACGGCCTCCACGACGTCTTCATAGCGGACTGCGCAAACATCACATTGCGACTGAGTAATGATCAAGTCGGGCTCAAGCGCCGCCAATTGCTCGACGTCGATCGCGTAGAGTGCCGAGCGGCTTGTTGCCAGTGTGCGGACCTGTTCGTCGATGGTATGGCTCGATGCCGTCGCGTCCACGAGCGATCGGGTCAGCCGTGGCTTGCGCAACACATCGACCGGGTAGTCGCATTCGTGGCTCACGCCCACAACCTGGTCGCCCAGCCCGAGCAGGTAAAGAATCTCCGTCGCGCTGGAGATCAGTGACGCGATACGCTTTGCGTGAGCCATGCAGGCAGCTTACCCGCGGCCGTGTCGTTGCTCAAGCGGAGATAAACGGCCGCAGCAATGGGTGCCATGGCCGCGCTTCGCTGCCATGCCGAAGTCCGACACCAACATGCTCACGCGAGCGTGAGAATGGCACCCGGCAGGTTGACCGCCTGCCACCGCAACCATAACAATTACCGGCGGAACCTGGTCTTGGCGATTCGCCCGAATTGAAAGGGATGGTCCGATGAAAATGTTCGTGGCCGGACAGTGGGTCGACAGGGGCCAGCGGATCGAAGTCCGCAATCCGTTCGACGCCACCGTCATCGACACCGTTCCGCGTGCCGAGGCCGACGACGTCCAGCAGGCACTGGCGGCGGCCGTCGAGGGCGCCCGGATCATGCGCGCGACCAGCGGCTACGACCGCGCGAAGCTCCTGCGGCGAGCCGCCGATCTGGTCGGACAGCGCAGCGACAAGCTGGGCCGCCTGATCAGCACGGAGGAGGGCAAGATTCTGGCCGAGGGAATTTTCGAAGTCTCGCGGGCTCGCGAAACGCTCGAGCTCTCGGCCGAGGAAGCCAAACGCCTGGAAGGCGAAGTGCTGCCGCTGGACGGTGCGCCGGGCGGCACCGGCAAGCTCGGCTTCACGCTCCGCGTGCCATGCGGCGTCGTGGCGGCCATCACCCCGTTCAATTTTCCGCTCAACCTCGTGTGTCACAAGGTCGGTCCGGCGCTGGCCGCTGGGAATGCGGTGATTCTCAAGCCGGCCAGCGATACTCCGCTGTCCGCGCTGGCACTGGTCGAGATCCTGCTCGAAGCCGGACTGCCTCCGTTGGCCATCTCGTGCCTGACCGGCTCCGGCGGGGCGATTGGAGAGGCGATTTGCTCCGATCCGCGAGTGCGCAAGATCAGCTTCACCGGCAGCCGCGACGTCGGCGAGAAGATCTGCAAGGTGGCTGGGCTCAAACGAGTAACCATGGAATTGGGGTCCAACAGCCCGATTATCGTCATGAACGATGCCGATTTGAACAAGGTCGCCGAGGCGACCGTGGCCACAGGATACTCCAACGCCGGGCAGGTCTGCATATCGACGCAGCGCGTGATCGCCCTGTCGGGCGTGTACGACGACCTGATCGGCACGCTGCGACCGAAGGTCGAAGCCTTGACGGTTGGCAATCAGCTCGATGAGAAAACGAAGGTCGGGCCGATGATCCGCGAGAGCGACGCGGCGCGCGTCGAGCAGTGGGTCGGCGAGGCGGTGGCCGGAGGCGCTCGGCTGGTCGTCGGAGGCGGGCGTCGTGGCACGCTGCACGAGCCGACGCTCGTGGCCGACGTCGACCCGCGGATGCGCATCAGTTGTCAGGAGCTATTCGGCCCGGCGGTGGGCGTGACGCGAGCCGACTCGATCGACGAGGCGATCCGGATCGCCAACGACAGCCCCTACGGACTGGCGGCCGGAATTTTCACGGAAAATATCGGTTGGGCACTGCGTTTCGCGCGCGAAGTCGAGAGCGGCAATCTGCACATCAACTGGGGCCCGCAGTGGCGCGCCGACCTCATGCCCTACGGCGGCCTCAAGGACAGCGGG
>CAZUPX010000937.1:0-3945 GCA_964622155.1 uncultured Planctomycetaceae bacterium
AATGCCGCGATGCCATACCCCGCCGCCAGCACCAGTCCGCCGGTCAGCGCGACGACACGCGGACCGACGCGGTCCTGCCAGCGACCGGCAAAGATCATCACGATGGCAAACACCATCAAGCCGGTGGAAAAGACGGCCTGCGCCTGTTTGCCGCTAAACCCGTAATAATGCCGCGCCCAGACCGCCTCCGAGACGTTGACTCGTGCGGGCACGTCGGCCAAATATTGGTCGAGCTCGGCCTGGATTGCCTGGCGCTCGGTGTGGCGCGCCTCGGCCAGCCGCCGCTTGAGTGCGCGATATCCGTCCACGACTTCGGCATGCACTGCTGGGTCGATGCCCAGTAGATCAGCCGAGAGCGTGACGATCAATTCGTCCCGGCTGGCCTTGAGCGCCGGCACAAACACGCCCCAACCGTAGATCGCGCCCAGGCAGGGTTGCACCAACAGGGCGCCCAGCACCACTAGCCAGCGGCGGCGATTCATGGCAGACAGCTCCCGAGGACTCGCCGGCCCATGCCCGCCACCGCGGCGCGCACCTGGTGCGAAGTGTTTGGCTCGATGGGCACTACTATAGCGTGCGCCGCAGCGGCGCGAAATCAGCGGTCACCGAGAATTCAATGTGGCACGAATAGATTTTGCCCATCGTGGTCGTGCATCGCTCCGCGGCGTTCCAAGCTCTCTTGCTGTTGGAGATCGGCGAGCACGGCCGGCTCCGGCAGTGTGTTGGCGATGAAGCGCTCGCCGGTCGCGTCGAGCCGGCCGAGGATCACGCTGTACTCGGGGCCCGTCTTGCCATGCACGACCGTGTACGTTTCGATGGTCGCCGGGCCCGAGGCGTGCTCGACGAGCCGGGCGGCAGGCAGTGCGTCTAGTGCCCGTTGCAGGACATTCGGACTCTCGCGCCGCCATTGCCCCTCCACCGGCGTCGTCGAGTAGATGCCTAGCGAATGCTTGGTCACGTAGTTGCCTACCGCCGTCACCAGGCCGAAGCTGCTCGGCCGGCCACGCAGGCGGCCCATCATTTCGGCGATCGAGTGGGTCACGTAGTTGTTTCCCGGTCCGCCAAAGTACGGCAAGCCGCCGGTAATCGTCAGACCGCGCGGGTCGTCCTCGGCCAGGCCGATCTCGCGGCAGGCGATCTCGACCGCCGCGGGGAAACAACTATACAGGTCGAAGAATCGGATGTCGTCCAATGTCTTGTCGGCCATCGCCAGCGCATGGGCGACCCCCCAACGAATTGCCGCCGAAGCGTGCAAGCCTTCGCGTTCGGAAACGAACCACTGGTCGTGACCATCGGCGCAGCCGTGCAGGTAGACCCACTTCGACTCCGAAATGTCCAGCCGCCGGGCCTCGCCCACCGACGTCATCACCAGCGCCGCCGCTTGATCGATGAAGGCGTTCGAGTTCATCAGCCGCGGATAAGGGAATCCGATCCAGCGATTGCGATCGTCGACGGTCGCCAATCGCTCGGCCGTGTACCCCTCGCGCCGCGTGGCCAGCGGGTTGCGTGCCGCCACCTGGGAGAACCGCGCAAACAGGCGTCCCATCGATTGTAGGTGGTCCGAAATCGGTCGCGCGTGAAATCGCCGGATCGCGTTTTCGATGAGCGGATACATGGCGATCGCGGCACGCAAGTTGTGCCGCTCTTCCAGGTCGCTGTAAGCGCGGCGCGGGTCGCCAATCAGTTCCGGCTCGCCGCCGGGGTCCTCGCTCCAGCAGCCCGTCAAGCCGGCCCGCTCCAACGCGTGCTGCGTGCGCAGCGCTTCTCCGCCGACGATGAGCGCGGCGCGTATCTCGCCGGCGGCGATCAGCTCGCAAAATTGATTGACCAGGTACTGCGGCATGTTGCCGCCGCTGTGCGTGTAGACAAAGCGCGCCGCGTTGACGCCAAGCCGCCGGGCGATGCTCTTCGGCGGGTTGGTCGACGTGCCCAGCGCGGTCGCAAAGCGATAAGACGTGTCGGAAAATAGTCGCAGCATCGCAAAGGTGTCGATTGTGGTTCGCAGGTCGCGGCCCCCCGCGTCGGCAATCGCGCGCCGGCCGGCTTCGGCGATCAGGTCGAAGGGCGAGCGCGCCGCCTCGGGCGGACTTGCCATGTCCGTGATCTGTCCGCAGCCGACGAGGATAGGCGTTGATGGGTCGATCATTGAAAGCGGTATCGTCAAAGGAGCTGCGTGTGGAGTCCGACAAAGTATCTGCCCGAGCAGCAGAGAACAACTCCTAGCATGTCCGGACTTTTGTTGAAAGCATGTACGATGGAGTTTAACCGTCGAGTAGAGAGAGGGCGCGGTGATGGCGACACGTGTTCGACATTCCGTTTCCCTCTCCCCCTCTAAAATTCCGTACGGCGGGTTTTCCCCAGTACGGCTTCAAGCGGGAATTCCATGACGACCTTCGCCGCAACCACACGGCTTATACGCCATGACAGCCACGTTCGCCACCTTCCTGTGGCCCCAAGGGGCAAGTAGTCGGAAGATGTTCCCCGCGCGATCCCGCCCAGAGGCCCTTGGCTCGCCGGCCGGTTATGTTGTCCGGCCAGGTCATCGCTTACTATGGCCTCATCCGAGCCACTCACTGCCATCCCACGGCTTATATTCTTCGTCCGTGGGACACTACGGCGGAGAGTGGGTCCCCACTTTAAGTTGTCTGTCTGTTCGTGCATGCCATCCCCAGGACCCCGGCGGACCGATCGGGTGCCTTCGGCTGTTGCTTCCCCGACCGCATTGGTCTTCGTCGTCTCCGCAGAGACTCGACGTCCACGTGCCACGCCAGTTGGTTCTCGCGTGGCCGCGTAACGAGGCTGATTCAGGTTCGCTTTTGCTACGGCCTGCACGATGGCTAGCCCTTCACCAACAAGGACGTTTACAACCGAGCTTTCACCGACCGGGTCGCCCCGCATCGGCGTCGGTTATAACTACATAGGCAACAGTCAACTCCTATGGCCGGACTTACACCGGCAAGACAAACAACCGTATGGGCTGCAAACGGAGAGCACGGAGCTGCAAATTGATTCTTATCGTATCCATTCCTACGTCTCCGTGTCCTCAGTGCCCTCGGTGGCAAATTTTTTGGCTGGCTTCCTTGAGAGTCTCGGCTGATGTACAAAATATGCAAGCTGCGATTCGCACCGCCCTACTGCAACAGGAAACGCACGCCATGACCACGCAGGCTCACACGCAAGGCATGCTCCCCGCGGGCACGTTCAAGGGTCAGACGATTCTCATCACCGGCGGCGGCACCGGTCTGGGTCGGGCGATGGGCGAATACTTCCTCAGCCTCGGCGCCAACCTGGCCATCTGCGGCCGGCGTCGCGAGGTGATCGACGCGGCCGCCGCCGAGATGAGCAAAGCCTCGGGCGGCCAGGTGCTGGCCGTCGGCTGCGACGTTCGCTCCAGCGACCAGGTCGAATCGATGCTGGCCGCGGTCCGCGAGCGATTCGGGCGAATTCACGCGCTGGTCAACAACGCGGCCGGCAACTTCGTCTGCCCGACCGAACGGCTGTCGTACAACGCCTTCAACTCGGTCGTCGACATCGTGCTCAAGGGAACCTACAACTGCACGCTGGCGGTCGGCAAGCGCTGGATTGACGAGAAGACGGCCGGCGCGGTCCTGAACATCAGCACGACCTATGCCTGGACCGGATCGGGCTACGTCGTCCCTTCGGCGGTCTCGAAGGCCGGAGCACTGGTGATGGTTCGCTCGCTGGCCTCCGAGTGGGGCAAGTACGGCATCCGCCTCAACGCGATCGCGCCCGGCTCGTTTCCCACCGAGGGAGCCACGTCACGGCTGCGTCCGTCGGAATTGGACGATAACGGCGACCTGACTGACCTGACTAAAAAGATTCCGCTGGCCCGCTACGGCCATTATCAGGAGTTAGCGAACCTGGCGGGTTACCTGCTGTCCGATTTCTCGTCGTACATCACCGGTGCGTGCATCACCATCGACG
>CAZUPX010000938.1:0-4476 GCA_964622155.1 uncultured Planctomycetaceae bacterium
GCCACAACTGGCCGATCTGGGAGCGCGTGATCCAACTGTTGGCCAGCGGACGCCTGGAAGTCCAGAAGATCATCGGCGGCATTTGGCCGCTCGACCAGTGGCATGAAGCATTTGAAACCATGCACTCGGGCAAGATCGTCAAAGCAGTGCTGAAACCTGAATAGGGACCGGGGGCTAGGGACTAGCAGGAGGAAGAACGTCGCATCTGCATCGTCACGAACCCCAAACTCCCAACTTTCAGCCCCTGACCTCTAGCCCCCATCTGCCATGCGTCTCGCGGACAAGGTCATCCTGATCACTGGCAGCACCACGGGCATCGGCGAGGCGATTGCGCGGCGGGCCGTGGCCGAAGGGGCACGGGTTTTGATTCACGGCCGCGACGAGAGGCGCGGTAAGGAACTTGTGGCTGAGTTGTCGGGCAAGGCCGCTTTGCACGTCGACGACATTGCGGACCCGGTGGCACCACAGCGGATCGTGGCGGCGGCGATTGACGCCTTTGGAAAACTCGACGCGCTGGTGAATAACGCCGCCAGTGTCCAGCGCAGCAACCTGGCTACGACCGACGCGGCGCTGTTCGACAAACTGATTGCCATCAACTTGCGGGCGCCCCTGCTGCTCATCCAGGCCGCGCTTCCACATTTGAGACAAACCCGCGGCGCCATACTCAATATCGGCTCGGTCAACGGGCATTGCGGCGAAGCGAACCTGCTGGCGTATTCGATTTCCAAAGGCGGGCTCATGACTCTCTCTCGCAACCTGGCCGACGCCCTGGGACGCGACGGCGTGCGCGTCAATCACTTCAATATCGGCTGGGTGTTGACGCCCAACGAGTACAAGGTGAAGATCGCCGATGGTCTGCCCACCGATTGGCCCGAACGGGTGACCCTCACCAAAGCTCCCTCCGGCCGGTTGATCAAGCCCGAGGAGATCGCCGCGGCCGCCGTCTACTGGATCGGCGACGAGAGCCGTCCGATCAGCGGCAGCGTGCTGGAGCTGGAGCAACACCCCGTGATCGGTCGCAACCCGCCGAAGGAAGTGACCCGTCGCTAGACGAAGATTCAAAACCCATTCGTAGCCGATCTCTGCGAGGCCGGGCTGGGGCCACAGACAGCGGATTCAAAACTGCTTGTAGCATTTGTGGCAGGTGCTTTTTGATGCCTAGCAAACAAATGGGCTGGGCGGTTCCGGCCGGAGACTTGCATTTTCCGGGGCTCCCGTTGGTCGCCCCTGGCCCATTCTCAACCTTGGACTCAATAGTCGGTAGGACATGTTCAAGAAGATCGTCGCGAAATGGGCAACGAATAAACACGTCAAGAGCTTCGCGTTTGCGGTAAGCTCGCCTCGAGATGGCGTCGAATGGCAGGGAGGAGCAGGTAGAGGCATTGCTGACGATGAGCGTCCGATGACGGCGGACACTCCCTACTTTATCGCCAGTGCCACGAAGCTGTATTCAACGGCACTCACCATGCAGCTACGCGCCCTCGGGCGCTTGAACCTCGACGATCCAGTCCGAAGTTACCTTCCGCCGGAAAAGCTGGCCGGCATTCATGTGCTAGGTGGCGTCGACTACAGTGGGTCGATTACGATCCGCCATCTGCTGGCGCATACCTCTGGACTGGCCGACTATTTCGAGCAGAAACAATTGGGCGGCAAAAGTCTTTTCCAGGAAATCGTGCATGAACAGGATCGGACCTGGTCGCTTGACGACGTGCTCGAACTCAACCGAACCAGGCTCAAGTCAAAGTTTGCGCCGGGGACGCCCAGGAAGGCGTACTATTCGGATACCAACTACCAGCTTCTCGGCAGCGTCATCGAGGCGATAACCGGCCAAACCTTTGACGAAAACCTGCGGACACGCATCACTGAGCCGCTGCGCCTGACGCAAACCTACCTTTTCACACGCGACCGGATCAAAGATTACGCACTCGTGTCGACCATGCACGATGGCACCAGATCGCTCGTTATTCCGCGCGCGATGGCCTCTTTTGGAGCGGACGGTGGCATCGTATCGACGGCCAACGAGGGCATCGTGTTTCTCAAGGCGTTCATACAGGGAGAGCTGTTCCCAAGAGAATATTTCAGCGAAATGACACACTGGAACAAGATCTTCTTCCCGCTTGACTACGGCGTGGGTATCATGCGCTTCAAGTTGCCATGGATCTTCTCGCCGCTGCGAGCGTATCCCGAGTTGATCGGCCACTCCGGCGCGTCCGGCGCGGTGCTCTTCTATTGCGCGAAACTCGATCGATATCTTTCGGGTAGCATCAATCAAATCCAAAAGCGCCATCTGCCCTACAAATTGATGCTGCAGCTACTAACCACGAAACTCTAGCCACTAGCCACTACCATGCCCCAACTCGCCGCATTTCCCAAAGCTTACATGGACCCGCTGGTGGTCGACGGCTCGATGACGATCCGCCAATGGGTCGATCTGGCTTCGACGCTCGATATCGACGGGTTGGAATTCTACTGCGGGTTTCTGGAACTCAAGGATCGGACCAAGTGGTCCGAGTCGCGGCGAATGGTCGAGGACAAGGGGCTTACGATTCCGATGCTCTGTTGTTCGCCCGACTTCACGCACCCGAACGAAAAATTCCGCCGGCAGCAGATCGACCTGGAAAAGGGGTGGATCGACATGACGGTCGAGCTGGGCGGCCAATACTGCCGCGTGCTGTCGGGCCAGCGGCGCCCCGAGGTGTCGCGGGCGGACGGGCTGCGGTACGCGGCCGAGTGCATCGAGGCCTGCATTCCCCACGCGTCCGCCGGGGGCGTGACTTTGATCCTCGAAAACCACTACAAGGACAACTACTGGCAGTATCCCGAGTTCGCCCAGAACATGGACGTTTTCTGTGACCTGGTGAATCGAATCCAATCGCCGCACTTCGGCGTCAATTACGACCCCAGCAACACGTTTCTGGCCGGCGAGGATCCGCTGGAGCTATTGGAGCGTGTAAAACATCGCGTGGTTACGATGCACGCTAGCGACCGCTACCTGGCCGAGGGCACGATCGAAGATTTGCGCAAGGAAGAGGACAGCGTCGGCTACGCGACGCGGCTGCGACACGGCGAGATCGGCCAGGGCATGAACGATTACGACGCCATCTTCAGCACACTGGCCGGCGTCGGGTTCGATGGCTGGGTGTCGATCGAGGACGGCGTCGACGGGATCGATCAGCTCCAGCGAAGCGCGCAGTTCTTGCGCAGGAAACTTGCGCAGTATTGGCCCAAGTAGCGGGCAGTGAGTTCGCCCTACAGCCGCGCAAGACCTTACGAGTGCTCGTGCTGACGGTCGGCAGCGCGCATGGCGTCGCGCATCGCTCGGCGCGCTCGGCGGCCGTGTCGCTCGCTGTTTTCGCAAACATCATGGCCCCACGACGCGGCATCGTACGAGACGCTTCCAGCCTTGAGCACCTTGACGATGTCTTCGGCCGACATGCCGCGCTCGAGCATCTCCATCTTGATGGTGGCGTCCATCTCATCGCGGGCACGCTGTCGAAAGTAGTCGGTAACGACCGCGATGGCACCGATCAGCAGACCCCCAGTAACGGAGATCAGCACGATCACGCCGACAAAGGTGGTGACGTCCCAAGGGCTTCCAAATATATGGTTGACGAAGTTTTCCATCGCTGCGACTCCAGATTCTTGAAGCGTGTTCGTAGCGGCCGTTATCCGTTGTTGACCGGATTAGCTTGCTTGCCGAGACCACTGCGCACCCGCAACTGCGGTAAGCTGCTGACGATTTCGGCGAGCGTGGTTTTTGCCGGTCCGGTTTTCGCTTCCAGGACCTGTTTGATCTCGGCGGCCGACATGCCACGCTGGATCATTTCCATCTTGAGCGTGGCCTCCATGTCGTCGAGCTGGACACGGCGATTATAGACTGCCATCATCGTCGCAAACCCGAGTGCCAGGCCGCCCAATACGGCGATCAGCCCCAACACGATTCCGCACAGGCCGAGAATCTCACCGCCGTTGAGTTTCGAGAAGATGTCTTGCATGGCTTGGCCCTTTCGGCGGATGCACGCGTTTTAGCTGTGAATATTTTGATCGGTGGTAAGGGCCTGGAAGGCATCGGCCCATGAGCTTCGGCCGCGCATGTTGGCTTCCAGGACCTGTTTGATCTCGCCGGCCGACATGCCGCGCTGAACCATTTCCAGCTTCAACGTGGCTTCCATCTCGTCCAATTGCGACTTGCGATAGTGGGCTGAGACGACTTTGGTGATCACTACGCTGATTCCGCCAATGATGGCGATCACCCCCACCATCATCCCGCACAGTGCCAAAATGTCTTCATGATCGAGTTTCGAAAGCAGATCGTGCATGGTTAGTCCTCATGACCGACGGCAGTGCGGGTACCCCGAGTCGGGAGCATGCCCTGTGCGGTATTCGTCTCAGTATGGTCGATCTTGGAGAATCCGCAAGAATATTCGACATGTCCTTGCGCCTCGCGACGGATTCAGGCCGCCAGGATTACTTCAC
>CAZUPX010000939.1:0-17576 GCA_964622155.1 uncultured Planctomycetaceae bacterium
AGTACCAGCCGCCCCGGCGCAAGTGGCACCAGTTCGCCGTCCAACTCAATCTGGGCGTTGGCGGCGCATTCGAGAACGTAGTAGACCTCCGTCAAGCCGCGGTGATAGTGCGTCCTCGCATCGGCTGAGATTTCTGTCTGGTGAATGGTCAGCGGCACGTCGGTTGCATGCGTAAGCGCTCGCCGGGCCGTCCCACACGGACAGTCGACGGGAGGCAGCTCGGCGAGATCCACGACCTCATAGCGACTCTGGGCGACGGGTTGTGTCATTGAGGCAACATGTACGCTGGGCGAATACACACCGACGGGTTGTTTTGGGAATCGGCACATCAGCGCGCTTTGCCCCGAGACCAACGGCGCGCTTTGAGCGCGCAGCAGACAGTCGCGCGCTCAGGTTTCGCTAACCGGAACGGTCACGATAACAGATGCCGTGAAAGCGGGCTACAAGCCCTGCCAGCGGTGCGGTGCAATCGGCAAGGTTTAACTTGCTTACGCGCGTGGAAATGTCTACGCAACAGTTGTTGTAAACCATTCAGGGAAAATTACTTCTGCGCCCTCAAGGGCTCTGCGCCGTGCGGCCGATAGGCTAACTGTTACCCGCCGAAGATCGCGTGCCGCCAGGCACGGACAAGGGCGCGTCAGGACAACCGGATCGGTCTTTTCGAGTCAAGGAATGGCTCGACCGGTCCTGGCGCAATAAACCGTGTGAACTGCTGGTTCGACCCCACCCTCCCTACCGAGCACTGCTGAAAACGGACACTGCAGTCGGCTCTGCTGGTTCCTAAGGAGCCGCACCGTCGGTGTCATTCCCGCGCAGGCGGGAAGGCCGTGTCATGGCGTGTCAGGTCAGGGTTTACGCTATCCGCAGTTCAAGTAAAGGAGACGTTGCTCGATGAAATGGAACATGGTTTTTGGAGCGCTCGTAGTCAGCGTAGGCCTGTGCGGCCAGAGCTTCGGATTTGAGCTCTTGGATCGCATGCTCGGCCTGAACGACTGCGGCTGCAATAGCTGTTGCCAACAGTCGTGCCAACCGGCTTGTGGCTGCGACAAGGGTTGTGAACCAGCTTGCTGCCAAGAGAAATCGTGCTGTGCCGCTGCCGCTCCGTCGTGCGGTGCGCCGGCTGCCCCGTCGTGTGGTTGTGCGGCTCCGGCCGGCAACAACTGCTGCCGTCAGAAGCGCTGTCATCGTGACCGCTGCTGCGGTGGTTTGTTCGGTGGTCTGCACGACGCGCTGTGTGGTTGCGGATGCAAGTCCTCGTGCGGCAACAGCTGCAACAGCGGTTGCGGTTGTGCGGCGCCGAGCTGCGAAGCTCCGGCCTGTGCGGCTCCGGTTGCCTGTGCGGCTGCGGTTGAACCGTCTTGCGGTTGTGCCAACGCGTGCAACAACGGCTGCAAGAAGAGCTGCTGCTGCAAGCAACGTTGCCACCACCGCAGCTGCGGCGGCGGTCTGTTCGGTGGCTGCCACAAGAGCTGCTGCAAGTCCTCGTGCGGCAATAGCTGCAACGCCTGTGCCGCTGAAGTCTCGTGCGGCTGCGGCGCCACGACCGGCGGTACGACGACCACGGCTGCCCCGGCTGATGACGCTGCTCCCATGCCTCCTGCTCCGACTGCCGACCCGTCGGCTTCGAACCAGGGCCGCAAGAGCATCGTTAGCACCACCAGCAAAGTCGTCCGTCGCAACTAAGCACCTGACCTAACGGACGCGACACGCCAACGTCAAGCCTGCCCGAGACTCTTGTCTCGGGCAGGCTTTTTTATTGACGTTACTTTCCCTTGCCGTGTGTTTGCTCGACCAGCGCCGCGGCGTAGCCCACCGCATCGTCGCGCTGCCGGCAAACCGCCAGCAGCCGCCCATAGGCACCGCCCGAGCTTGCCAGCTCGATCATCGACGGCGCGAAACCGCTCGTGCGCACTCCGCGCGGCACCAGCTCCACGGCCGCCTCCAACGCCTCGGCGTAGCGACCCAGCCGCGCCAATAGCGCGATATACACTTCAACCGGCCCGGTGCCGTGCTCGTCGATCGACAACGACTGCGCCCGCTGGCGAAAGTACGCGATGGCCTCATCGACCTGCCGGCCCAGTTGGGCCCCGAAAAACAAGCCGTGGCTCGAATACACCTCGGCAAACGGCTCATCCCCGGCGAACTGAAACTGGCTGCTCAGTCTGCGGCCGTACTCGGTCAAATCGTACGCCAAGGCCAGCATTTGCTTGTCTTCCACAAGCCGGGCAAAGCGAATCGTGGCGGCCAGGTGCGTGGTGTCGATGTGATAGTTGTGGTCGGCAAACAGCCAGTCGCGCTTCTCAACCATTTCGGCCAGCGTGGAGTCCTTCGGCGGCTGGCCCTCGCGGCGGGCGACGTCGGCCCGCACATTGGCAATCAGTTCCTCGTGCAAATGCGCAAGCAGCAGCGCTGCGGCGGCTTGCTGGTCGGCACGAGATCGCTGCACCAGTGCTCCTTCGAACGTCGTGATCGCGTTGCATGTGCCGTAATTCTTGAGCACCAACCGATAGCCTAACGCGGGCGCCACGCCCTCGTGCAGGGCGATCTCGACAAGGTCCTGCAAGTTCTCGTCGCACGGCTCAACTTTCTCGAGTGCCGCGGCCATGGTGGCTTTGTCTCCCAGGGGCCGCAAATACACCCAAGCTTCGCGTAGCTTCCCCTCGCTCAAAAGCAGCGTGCCCACCTCGCGACAAGCGGCCAGATAAGCGTCCTCCAGTTGGCTGCGCAACGGCTCTTGCAAGTCGTCGAGCGAGCCGGACAAGATCACCGGCAATCCAATCCGATGCCGAGAACGCATCAACAGCACGTCGAACAGCTCGTGAAACTTCCTCTCGCTTTTGAGCTGCGTGGCCAACGTGTCAAAAACCGCGTCGACGCCCTGAGCGGACAACCGGCTGTCGAGTTCGTCAAACGTATCAAGGGTCATAGGGAAGGGCCGTAGGTGGTTGGGATCGGTGAGGCAAGAGACCTGGTTGGCGTTCTTCTTGTTTTCGCGGCAAGAAACTCATGGTAACAGTCCAATCGATTGCGTGCCACGACGACCCCGCATGAACGTTACACATGTTGCGGTTAACCGCCTTTCGCCGAAAAGTCGCTATGGTCATCCCGTTCGTCCGCGTGCGTTGTGGGCCTCGCAAGGGGTGCATTCGAGCTATACTCTCAGTGCGGACTTACTTCGTCGTTGCCGAACCCCACTCTTGGGCAAGCCGGCTGGAAAGCATTGCACCGGGGAGACCTGCTCGATGGCGTATCGAGTTGAATCGCCGACTCAGTCAGGACTGGCCATTCATCAACTGATCGGCGAAGCCCTTTGCGAGAACAAGCAGGACCGGCGCAGTGAGCCGCGCTACCCGTTCTTTCGCCGCATCTCTGTGGGCCTGAGCGACGGCCACCGCTATTCGGCCTTTGCGCGCGAGATCTCAGCCTCGGGGATTGGCCTGGTCCACAACGTGGAGCTGGTGCCAGGCGAAGTCGAGCTGAGCATTCCCAGCGAACGGGGCTGCGTCGTCCGAGTCCGCACCCGGATCGTCTGGTGCAAGCCTTGCGGCGACGGCTGGTTCTTGAGCGGCGGGCAGTTCATCGGGGTTATGCCCTTCGGCCAGTAGACGGCCTTCGGCGCTGGCGGCAATTCTCCGCCAACCGCTGCGCAAGACCCTCGCCGCTGCCTCGAAGTTGTTGCACAATAGGGCACACCGGTGGCGCCTCTATCAACGTAACTCCAGCGATTCAGGACGAACCATGCAGGCTTATGAAATTCAAAGCTTCGGCTTCGAAGGCATCCGGCGCGTCGAGCGGCCCGAGCCCAAGATCGGCCCCAACCAGGTGTTGCTGGCGATGCGCGCCTGGTCGCTCAACTACCGCGACTTGATGGTGGCCAAAGGGACATACAACCCTAAGCTCAAGATGCCGGCCACACCGCTGTCGGACGGCGTCGGCGAAGTCGTGGCGGTTGGACCCGACGTCACACGGGCAAGAGTCGGCGATCGCGTGGCCGCCGCATTCATGCCCAAGTGGGTCGCTGGCGAGATCACCGAGGAAAAGGCCCGCAGCGCGCTGGGTGGCGGCGGGCCCGAGGGCATGCTGGCCGAACGGGTCGCACTGCACGAAGACGGCGTGGTCCATGTGCCCCAACATCTGACCGACGAGGAGGCTGCCTCGCTTCCCTGCGCCGCGGTGACGGCCTGGCACGCGCTGGTGGGCGAAGGACAGCTCAAAAGCGGCGACACCGTGCTGGTGCAAGGCACGGGCGGCGTCGCGATCTTCGCGTTACAGCTCGCACGCCTCGGCGGCGCCCGCGTGATCGTCACCTCCAGCAGCGACGAAAAGCTGGCCAAGGCGATGAAGCTGGGGGCCAGCGACGGCATCAACTACAAGTCCACGCCCGACTGGGATAAGCGCGTTCGAGAACTCACCGGAGTGGGTGCGGACTATATTATCGAAGTCGGCGGCGCCGGCACCCTCACGCAATCCATGAAGTGCATCAAAGGCGGCGGACAGATCAGCCTGATCGGCGTGTTGACCGGTGGCACCGGCACGATCAACCCTCTTCCCATCTTGATGCGCAACATCCGCGTGCAGGGTATCTTTGTCGGCTCGCGCGAAATGTTCGAAGCCATGAACCGCTCGATCGCTCTGCACAAGATGAAGCCGGTTGTCGACCGTGTCTTCCCCTTCAGCGAAGCCGTCGAAGCCTACCGCTACATGGACACTGGCGCCCATTTCGGCAAAGTGGCCGTCCGGGCGTGATGGCCGCCGGGTGGCATGGCGTTTCGCCAGTGCTCATCGAGGGAGGGTGTCAGTTCAGCACTGGCGAAGTGCCACCCTAAACCGCCCGCGCGAACCCGCCCTGTTGACTTCGCTCTCTACAATACAGTGTTCCGACTTGCACATGAGGAGAGACGTCATGGATACGATCCGAGCGCGGCACGTCAGCGATAACACCCCTGAACCCCTCGAACCGCCCAGACACGAAGATCGAAACGCGCCGCGCGAAGAGGCCGACGCCCTGGACGCCTTCTCGCGAGTGGTGGTCCGTGTGGCCGAGGACTTGATGCCGACGGTGGTCAACGTGCGCGCCCATGGCGGCGGAGGCAAGCGGGGCGGGTCCGGATCGGGAGTGCTGTTTACGCCCGATGGGTTTTTGATCACCAACCATCACGTCGTCAACGAAAAGACGGAAGTCCGCATACGCACCAGCGACGGCCGCGATCTGCCGGGCCGAGTGGTGGGTGCCGATCCGTGGACCGACCTGGCGATTGTGAAGGTCGACGCCCAGACTGACGCCGCGGCGTTGCCGTGCGCGATGCTCGGCGACTCGGCAGGCTTGCGCGTCGGACAATTGGCGGTGGCCATTGGCAGCCCGTTCGGATTTGACTCGACCGTGACGGCCGGCGTCGTGAGCGCCCTGGGCCGCACGCTGCGGAGCATCACTGGCCACCTGGTCGACAACGTGATTCAGACCGACGCCGCACTAAACCCCGGTAACTCCGGCGGACCGCTGGTCGACAGTCGCGGTGCCGTGATCGGCATCAACACGGCGATCATCCAGTCGGCCCAGGGCATCTGCTTCGCGATCCCAATCAATGCCGCCAAGCACATCCTGCCGCAACTGATGCAGCACGGCCGCGTGGTGCGGGGCTACCTGGGCCTGCACGGCCGCACCGTGCCGATCGCCCGGCCGATTGCCCAACAGTTTGACATGGCGCAGCAAACCGGCGTCGAAGTCGTGGCAGTCGAGCCGGGCGCACCGGCCGACCAGGCCGGCATCGAGGCCGACGACCTGATCGTCTCGCTGGGCGAGAACGAAGTGGCCAGCGTCGACGACCTGCACAAGTTGTTGACTCAGTTGCCGGTCGGCGTCCCCTCGACGGTCTATATCGTTCGCGATAACCGCCGCTTGCAGCGATTCGTGCTGCCGGAAGAGTATCCACATTGGGACCCGGCGCGACGATGAAGGCTACTCGTCGTCCAGCGAAAAAACGAACCGCGTCGCTCGCTCGATCCACGCGCGCAGGTCGTCATCTGCGGCGACGCCGTCGGCCAGGACCATGACCCAGCCGGTCATCGCCCGGCCGGTGATGTCGAATTTCTTCACGAACGGTTCAGCCAGAGCGGAGTTGTATGCGTCGGGGCCGACCCGCACGATCAAGAACTCTTTCCACACGCCGACGCACATCTTGTCGTGGCGAAGAAAGCCGGCGCCGCCGAACATCTTTTTTTCGGTGAAGCCACGGCGGCGAGAGAGGAGTTTTCGGACGCGAGCTGCGAGTGATTCGTCGTAGGGCATGGATGGTCTCCTCCGATGCTGGTCGCCTCACCCCGCTCGCTCGGGTACACCTTACGCCAGCAGCCCGTTAATCGCCCGCCCTTTGCCGTCCTTGGTGAGGTAAAACGGGCGGCCTTCGGTCACGTAGTTGGCGTCCGCCGGAATGCCGAGGGCCTTGTAGATCGTCGCGTGAACGTCGGTGAGTGAAACCGGGTTCTCGATCGGCAGCATGGGATGGCGCTCAGCGGTGCGACCGTAAACACAGCCTCGCTTGAAGCCGCCGCCGAAGAACAGCAGGCTGTTGGCACTTGAGAAGTGGCCGTGGAAGCCGTACATCTTCTGGTTTTCGATGACCAGCTCCTCGCCCGACTGCTGCTCGGCAAAACCCACTGGTTCGACCCCTGCTTTCGGCTGGTTAGCGATCGTGCGACCAAACTCCGTGGCCACCACGACCAGCGTCCGCTCCAACAGCCCGCGGTCGGCCAGGTCGCGAATCAACTGCGCGATCGGGCCGTCGATCTGCTTTTTCATTTCAACCATCCGCGACTGGCCATCCTCGTGCATATCAAAGCCCTTGAACGGACCGTATTGATATTCGACCTGCACGAACCGCGCGCCACTCTCGACCAGCCGCCGGGCCAACAAGAGGCCGTGGCCAAATCGTTTGCCATAGAAGTACGCCTTGTCGAGCAGGTCTCCCTTCTCGATTTTTGGCTCATACGCAGCCAGCGTGGCCGGCTTCTCGGTTTTCGCGTAGTCGAAGGCCCGTTTGACCGGCGAGTCCATCATCGCCCGGGCCGCCTCCATGGTCTTCATATAGTCCTGCGCCTTCGCCGAGTCGCGCAGCGCGCGAGTCGACTGCCGATCGACACTCCGCAGATACTCCAACCGGCGGTCGATCCGCGCGGTGCCAAGACCTGCGGCCGAGGCCAGCGTCGACAGACCTTCGGTGGGGTCGGGGATCATGAACGGGGCGTACTTGACGCCGTAGAAGCCCGGCCCGATGTATTCGCTGATGAACTGCTTTTCGGTGTCGCTGGTGTCGATGTCGCGGCCAATGTAGATGTACGGCGGCACGCTCGAATCGCGCGGCCCGAGCGTGCGGGCGACCGCCGCGCCGATGCTGGGCGCCTTCACGCCCACCGGAACCAGGTAGCCGGTCATCATGTAATGCTGGGCCTTCAGATGCACGGCGCCAAACTTCGTTTCATTCGTCAAGCTGCGCAGAACCGTGCCATGCTGCATCACCGAGGCCATCTGCTCCAAGCCGGCGCCCAACCGCAATCCCTCGACCGCGGCCGCAATCGAAGTGCACGTGCCCAAGAGCTGGCTCCCCTTCATCCCGGGCGCGAAAGGCGTGTGCTCCTTGGGATCCCACGTATCGGCCTGCGCGATCCCGCCAGGCAGCCAGATGAATATCACGGCGTCGGCCGTGGCGTTGAGCTTCTTTGCGTCGGCCCGCGCGCGCTCGGCCGCCAAGGCGCCTCCGGATCCGCACGCCGCCAGCGCAGCGCTCCCCAGCGTCAGCTTGACAAACTCTCGGCGATCGAAAACGGACGCTCTCATATCGACAGTCTTCACTTGATGTATTGAAACTCGGGGCTGCACAGCAAGGCCCACATCATGTCCTTCATGCCATCAGTTGGCGAGTCGGCGCCTTGCAGGTAGGCGCGGCCGGCGTTTTTCTCGGCGACGGTGGCCGGTCGGGTGAGCGCCGCGCGATACAGCCGGTCGACTACGCGGCGCGGATCGCCCTTTGCCGTCACTTCGCTGGTCAGGGCATTGCCGTAGACCATTTCGTGCAGCTCGTGGCCGTTGAGCAGCTCGAGCGACTGCACTACCGCCACGTCGTCGGGGCGGGCCGTGCTGATTTCATTGCGCGATGCCGGACGTCCCAACGCCCTGGCCAGTGCCGTCGAACGAGCGTCCAGAAAACACCGCTCGGCCGGCACGAATTGACCGGAGGTCGCCACGCGCACACTGTCCAGCACCTGCTCGGCCGTGAGCCGACGCAGGGTGGGCGAGCGATAATATCGCGGGGCGTTCTTTTGCCCCGCCGCAAAGTGGTCTTCCAACTCCGGCTCGTAGCGGAGCTGATAAGTACGGCTGGTGAGAATCAGCCGGATCGTGTGCTTCAGATCGCATCCGTGCTCGACGAAATCGTGCGCCAGCCAATCCAGCAGCTCCGGGTGGCTCGGCGCCGTGTCGAGTCGGAAGTCGTCGGCTGGCTCGAACAAACCCAGGCCCAGATATCGCTTCCACAGACGATTGACGATCGTGCGTGCAAAGCGTGGATTGGCCGCGTCGGTGACCAATTGAGCGACCAGGTGCAACCGGCCTTCGACGTTGGTCGGCACCTCCGTGGGCGCGCCGGGCAGCTCGAACGGAAATTTCGCCGCCACGGTCTGGCCGCTTCGCAGCTCGCAGCGAATGCGTTCCAAGTCGGCAGGTGCGAACATTCCGGCAAACGCCAGGAATCGTTCCTGCGGCCACTCGTTGTTCTCAAAATGGTCGTGACAACTGGCGCACTTCATGCTGGTGCCCAAAAACACCTGGCCCACGTTGGCCGCCGATTGCAGAGTGACCGTGTGATCTTCGTTGCGGACGTACTGAATCGAGTAGGTCTCGCCCAGCACTTCCTTGCTCTCAGACTTGTGCCGCCGCGGCATCGTAGGGTCGAGCAACTCAGCCACCATGACGTCGAACGGCCGGTTGTGCTCGAAGCTTTGCTCGAGCCACTCGCGGTAGTTGCCACGCGTCAGAATTCCGCCCTGAGCCAGTACGTTCTGGCTGGCCAGGGCATCCTCCCAAAACGCCGTCCAGTGGGCCGCGTAGTCGCTCTTGCGCTCCAGCAGTTGATCGACCAGCTTTTCGCGCTTGGCCTGATTGGCCGGCGAAGCCAGAAAACGATTCGCTTCGGCCGCGGTCGGAATCACGCCGATCGCGTCCAGATACGCACGCCGCAAGAAGGTCGCGTCGTCGCATGTCTGCGGTTCGGGCCCCTTGGGCGCGTCGGCCCAGCGGGCCGCGATAAAGGCGTCGATCGGGTTATAGACCTCGGCCTTTACATCTGGCGGAGGCGGGGCAGGGGGGAGCTCGGCCAGCCGCGCCTTGCGGCGCTCGATCAGAAGCTGCTCGCTGTTGGGTACGGGCGAATCGTCAGCAGCCGCACATGTTGCGAGCCAGCAGGCGCAGACGACTAGCGCCGTGCCTAACATCGCCACATTGCTGTTGAACGATCGGTTGACTGTGCCAGCGATCAATTGCACACCTCGCGCTGGGACAGTGTACCACGGCGCGTCTTTTGGAAGCAGGTTCGAATTGAAACGGCTCTATTTCGAATTGCTGTACGACGGGCCGTTGATGTCGGAGTCGGCGATCACTTCGTGGCGGAACTCGACCTTGGGCGGGATCTTGCCTTCGTATCCACGCACCGTTTGTGGTACGTAGCGGACGTACGTCTTCTGGAACGGATCGTAAAAGCGATCCCCCTTCTGAAAGATCGGCCGATACTCAGTGATCTCTCCGAACCACGGCGGGCCGACCACTTGCGCCGGAATCCAGTGCCCCTTGCCTTGCTGGTCCAAGAGGTAGAACTCCGGATAGTCGTGGCCGGTCTGCTGCGATTCGACCCACACGGTGCGGGCCGGAATGCCCGACAGGCGGCACAAACCCACGAACAGGGCGCTCATTTCCTCGCAGTCGCCACAGCGGTTCTCGACTGCGTACAGAGCGCCGCGGAAATCGCCGTTCTCGAATTTCACGTTGTCGCGCGTCCAGCTCCAGAATGTCTTGACTGTCTCCCACGGGCCCAAGCCGTTGCTGCTTGAGCGAAGTGACTCGGCCAGCTCGATCATCTTGGGGTTTTTGATCTCCATGCCAGGCGGCTCGCCGGTGACTTGATCTTTGAGCTCGGCCGGTACGCCGCGAGCCATCCTCAGCCCCTCGCCTTCCAGCAAGAACCTGGTGCGATAGCGCGTGATCTCATATAGCCGCTCGACGAACGCAGCGCCCCCCTTGGGAATCTGCGGCACCTGAAAGCGGAGTATCGCGGCCTGACCCTTGAGCACCGTCTCGCTGCACTTGGACGTCGGGCTGAGCTTTTGATTCAAGAGACGCACGCTCTGCTCGGGCCAGTCCATGGGAATCGGCCCGATCGCGATCACGTTCTTGACCGGTGCTTCGGGAGCCTCAATGCGTATCATGACTTTCAGTCGATAGGTCCGCGGGTCCGCCAACTCCAACGCCGGGTCGAGGGGCACTTGTTTCTTCGCGGATTGACCGACCGACTTGACAGCGTCCGTTGCCGAGTCCGAATCGTCTGCCGCAGAAGCGCTGCGGTCTTCGTCCGCCACAACCGTGTCGTCGACGACTTCGTCGGCTCGGGACGGTGTGCGTTCAGATTGCGAGAACCAACTGGTCAGCAGCCCGCAAATCAGGGCGTAGCGCCAAACGCGAACGGGCATGTCATCTTTCGAAGTAAAGGGCCGGCTGCCAGAGGTGTTTTGAACAACGGCAACAAGTGTGCGGCAGCAGCACGCTGGTTTAATATGGTTAGTATGATTGGTTTGGGTAAAGGTGTCAAAATCTGAGGGTGCCAGAACGCCCCCTAGAACCGACGGAATCGGCACGTCGCGAACTCTATTGATCTTACGGCCGCAATCACGGAGCGGACTGGAGCGCGGCCGCGATCTGTTCGTGCGTCGTGCCCACGACCCAGGCGGCCGCGACGGCCGCCAGGACTGACTCGGGCGAGGCGTGGGCGCCGAGCGGCGCGACGTCGATTTCGCTGGTCCCGTCCGCCAGCACGATCCGCCCGCCGCGCGCAAAAACCGCGCGGCCGGCGTCGTTGCGATGCGCTTTCAACGCCGCGTCATGTTCGTCGATCGCGAACAGCACCACCGAGCCGGCACAATTCTCAGCCACGATCGCCCCCAGCGGTTCGCCTGCCCGCAGGACGACGGCGCCGCCAGGCAACACGACATCGCTGGCGATCCGATGTGCCAGCGACCTCTTTTGCGCTTTGTCCCCCTCGGCAAAGTCGAGCAGCACGCCTTCGCCCAGTTCGGTGAGCACGGCCACACTGCAGCGGTCGAAGCCCAGGCCCTCTTGCACGGCCCGGTCGAGCGACGTCTCGAACACCACGGCTTCAATCAGCGGATTTAGCAACACGCTACGGGCGCTGGCAGCGTCGCGGCAATCGCCCCGCGCGACGGTAGTTCGACCGACAAACGAACCCTCGGACGATGTCACGCCCACGGTCCGCACCAGGTGCGCAAGCAGATGAGCGACGAGCCTGGTGACTTCTGCTGTGCGCTCGCGTCCGACAACTGCCACCAGTGGAATCCGCCCGTCTTGGCCGTCGGGAAAGAGCGTGGCCACGATTGCTTCGCCGACAGGTTGTGGCGTGCCGCTCTCGGGCTCGACGTGCATTTGCAAGCCCGGCCCGGCGTTGACTTCGATCACCACCCCGCCCTGCTCTTCCAATGGGCGACTGATGTCGTCGGCGATCACGTCGACGCCGGCCACATCCAATCCGACGACCTGGGCCGCCAGTTCGGCTTGCCGCGCGATTTGAGGATGCACCAGGTCGGTGACGTCTTCGGCCAGGTTGCCGTTTCGCTGGACCATCACCTCGTTGCCCGCCTGAGGCACCGAATCGACCGTGTAACCTTCCTGCTCCAATACCAACAGCACGGCGGGAATCAGGTCTACTTTGTTCAGGGGATAGAACGAGTCTTCGCCGCGGCGTGGGTCGGAGTTCAACTGCGATTCGATCAGTTCGGCGACCGTCTGCCGGCCGTCGCCGATGACATAAGCCGGGTTGCCGCGCGTGGCTGCCACGAACTTTCCGCCCACTACGAGCAAGCGATGTTCCGCGCCGGGGGCAAGTTGTTCGACCATTACGCCGCTGCCTCGCGGCGCGGCGTAGTCGTAGGCGGACTCGATCTGCTCGCGCCGCGAAATGCCGATCACCACGCCGCTGCCGTAATTGCAGTCCCGCGGTTTGACGACGACGGGCGTGCCGATTTCCTCGGCGGCCAGCCAGGCATCGTCAGGGCTAGTGACTAATCGTCCGCGTGCAACCGGGACTCCGGCCGATCGCAGGTAAGCCTTAGTCAGCTCCTTGTCGTCTGAGATCGACTCGGCGATGGCGGCGGTGCGATCGGTCGCCGAACGGTGGATGCGATGTTGCTTGGCGCCATGACCGAGCATCACGAGGCTGGCCTCGTTCAACCGCCGCACGGGGATGCCGCGAGCTCGGGCAGCGTTGACCACCGCGCGGGTGCTGGGCCCCATGCGGACATCGTCGGCCAGATCGCGCAAGTGGCGGATCTCGGCGGCCACGTCGACTGGCTGATCGTGAACGGCGGCCAGGCACAAACGCCGCCCAGTTTCCAGGCACGCCCGACCGACGGCCTCGTCTTCGTAGCGAATGGCAACGCGGAACAAACCCTCTTTGGAAGTCTCGCGGGCGCGGCCAAAACCCAGCTCAGTGCCGGAGCGGGTCTGCAGCTCGAGCGAGACGTGCTCCAGGATATGAGCCAGATAGGTTCCGCGTCGCAGACGTTCAAAAAATCCGCCACGCTGGCCGATGCTGCAGTGATGCTCGATCAAAAGCGGCAACCAACTCATCAGGCGGTCGTTGAAGCCTGGGATTTCGTTGGAGGGTGAATCTTTCAAGTCGCCCAGTTCCACCCACGCTTCGAGCACCGGAGATTTCGCCCAAATGTTGGGGCCTCCGAGCGTCAGGATCTTCTCAAATTCCATAGTCGATCAACTCGTGCCTGCGGCGACGGCCTGTAGTCTGAAGTATATATGGTCTAAAATGGATTTGAGAATAGAAGGTGTCTTCCTAGCTTCAACACCAATCTACAGCCGACCTTATTGCGACTTCGCGCCCGGGTTAGCTCCGACTACGCCCGGGTGACTGTGAATTCGCGGCCGGCGGAGCTTCCCCTTTGGAACGACCCAGCGACGACGGCCAGCGACTGCCCGCCACCTGGCGACGTGGTGTCGCGAGCCAGCTCGAGGCCGGCGAGCCGGTGGTCAGTTGGTTTTTGGCCGATCTCGACGACAGGCTGCACTTCGCCGAGAGCATCGTCGTGCTGACCGATCGGCGCGTGCTGTGGCTGGGGACCGAAGACCCAGTGAAACGCAGCGCGGGCCAGGTGCCGGGCTCGCGAAGTTCGTGGCGGCTCGACGAAATCACCTCGCTGGTGGCCCGCGATCGATACGGCGTCGGCACGTTAACGCTGGAAGATCGCTCGGGCACGCTGGCCGAGTGGCGCTATACAGTCGGCCGAGCTTTGGCGGCACATGCGTTCGCTCAACGAGTCGAAAGTGTCGCGCGCGGTGAGCCGGGAAGCAACGGAGACGGAGATGACGCCCAGGATCGGCCGCTGGCGGCTGGCAACTCGTTCTGGGCCCTGCTGAGGCTGCTGAAGTTTGCACGCAAGCGAGCCGGCCTGCTGACGGCGGGCATGGTGCTGACGCTGGCAGTCACGATCGTCGGCCTGATCCCGCCAGGCATGACGGCGCCGCTGACCCGTGCGATGGAAGGCCTGCCCAACACGCGCACGGACGGCCTGTCGACGATCGGCTTGTATCTGGCCGTCATCGCCGGCGCGGCCCTGCTCACGTGGCTGCTCACCTGGGCGCAAGGCATCGTGCTGGCGTGGGCCAGCGAGCGAATCAGCGCCGACCTGCGCAACCACACTTACGCCCACTTGCAACGCTTGTCGCTGGAGTACTTCGGCGGCAAGCGGACCGGCGACCTCATCTCACGAATCGGCACGGACACCGAGCGGATTTGTTATTTTCTGTCCGACAATCTCGTGGATTTCGTCAACGACGTGCTGATGATCGTGGGCACGTCGGTGGTGCTGATCACGTTCAACGTGAAGCTGGCGCTGGCCGCGGTACTACCCTTTCCGTTCATCGCCTACCTGGTTTACTCGGCGCGACATCACATGGAGCACGGATTCAAGCGCGGCGGTCGCGCGTGGGACGAGATTACCAGCATTCTGGCCGACACGATTCCGGGTATTCGCGTCGTCAAGGCGTTCGCTCAAGAGCGGCGCGAGATCGAGCGCTTCGAGCGCGCCAACGACCAGATCGTCGCCGCCTATGACAGCATCAACCTGGTATGGACATTCTTCTGGCCGATGGTCATCCTGCTCAACCAGTTCGGCCTGCTGGTCATCTGGGGCGTTGGAGCCTACCTGATTTACCTGGGCGAAATCGACTTTGGCATCCTGGTCATGTTCCTGATGTACATAGGGCGCTTTTACACGCGATTGGAATCGATGAGCCGCATGCTGTCGAACACACAACGGGCCGCCGTGGGGGCGCAGCGAGTTTTTGAAATTCTCGACTGCGTGCCCAGCGTGCCCGAGCCAACTCGGCCGGTGCATCCAGGGCGTCTGCGCGGCCAGATCGACATCCAAAACGTCAGCTTTCGCCACGGCCCGCGGCCGGTGATCGAGGAGCTTAGCCTGTCGATCCGCCCACAGGAAATGATCGGCCTGGTCGGACCCAGCGGGGCCGGTAAGAGCACGCTGGTGAACCTGGTATGTCGCTTCTACGACGTGGCCGAGGGAGCGATTCTGGTCGACGGTGTCGATATCCGCTCGTTTCCGGTGGAAGAGTATCGGCGGCACATCGGCGTCGTGCTGCAGGATCCGTTTCTGTTCTTTGGCACCGTGGCCGAGAACATCGCCTATGGCCGACCGAATGCCTCGCGCGAGGAGATCATCGTCGCCGCCAAAGCCGCCCGGGCCCACGAATTCATCCTGCGGCTCCCGCTGGGCTACGATTCGCTGGTGGGCGAGCGCGGCCAGTCACTATCGGGCGGCGAGCGGCAGCGAATCTCGATTGCTCGGGCGTTGCTGATCGATCCGCAGATTCTGATCCTCGACGAGGCCACGTCTTCGGTCGACACGGAGACCGAGCGCGAAATCCAACTAGCGCTAGACAATCTGGTGCAAGGCCGCACGACGATCGCCATCGCCCACCGCCTCAGCACGCTCCGCAAGGCCGATCGCCTGGTTGTGCTCGATCGCGGCCGCATCGCCGAGATCGGCCAACATCAAGACCTGATCCTCCGCGACGGAGTGTACGCCCGGCTGCACCGAGCGCAGCAAGAGCAAGCGGTGGAGATCGAGTAAAGTCCTTCAGGAGGAATGTCATGAACGGTTCGCAAAGGTCATTTACTTGGGTTGTGATTGCAGCCTTAATTGGCGTGTGGATTCCTGGATCGTTCGCGGCCGATCAGGCCGACGCAATCGCCGCCAAGGAACCGGCCGGTATCGGAGTGGCGTTGCGGCAAGACGGCGACTTTCCGGCGGTAAGAAGTATCTTGGCCGACTCAGCGGCCGCCGCCAGCAAGTCGATCGCGGTGGGTGATCGAATCATTGCCGTCACGCAGGCGGATGGAACGGAGGTGTTGCTCAAAGGTTACAAGATAGGCGACGCCGCTCCTTTGATTCGCGGTGCAAAGGGTACGACTGTGCGGCTTACAATCGTCAAGCCCGGAGAGGACGAGTCGCAAGCTCACGTTGTCAGCCTGGTACGTGGCGAACTCAAGTTAAGATGGGGTGACGGGGTCCGCTTGCTGCCAGGCGCTCAGGCGCCCGACATTCAAATGGTCGATCTGGCGACGGGCGGTTCCGAGAAGCTCGGCGATTATGCGGGCAAAATCCTTGTCGTCGAATTCTGGGCCAGTTGGTGCGGGCCATGCCAGAGGGCAGTTGCCGAACTGCAAGACGCCGTCGCGGCTCACCCGGAATGGAAAGATAAGGTCGTGTTTATCACAGCCACGCTCGACGAAGACAAGGAGACTGCGATTCAACATCTCAAGAAAAAAGGTTGGGACAAGACCCACAACACTTGGGTCGATGTCCCGGCCATCAAGGCATTTCATATCGACGGTATCCCCACGGCATACGTCATCGACGCACAAGGAAAAATCGTCGAGGCTGCTGAGCGCACCGGCCTGGTTGAGGCGGTCGAGCGGTTACTCGAGGAGCAATAGGCTGGGACAGATGCGCGATCATCAAGACAATGACGTGACACGTATCGCTGTCACCGGACAACTGGGGTAGCCGTTTCCACAGTGAGCTTGAGCCCAATCGCCTTGGTCACCGCCATCAAGGTCGACAACCGAGGATTCCCTCGAGCCGAAAGCGCACGATACAGGCTCTCTCGCTCAATGCCGGCGGCCTTGGCAACCTTGGCCACTCCTCCGCGTGCCTCGGCTAGATGCCGCAAGGCGACCAGAAGCACTTGCGGTTCGTCCGCGTCCTCAAGGGCAGCCTTGAGATACTCAGACGCGAACTCGAGGTCTTCTCGAAGCTCGCGAACGATTGCCTTGTCGTGCGAAATGCTGGCCTTACGTTTCATGCTTTGCTGCCCTTTGCTTGTAGTCCTGCCAATACTCAATCGCGCGCTCAATGTCTCGCGATTGCTGGCGTTTCACACCGCCGCACAACAGCAGGACACACTCCTTACCGGCCATCGCGAAGTAAACGCGGTAGCCGGGTCCCCAGTTGATGCGCATCTCCGAGACACCTTCTCGTAGTCGCTTGCAATCACCGAAGTTGTCGGCGGCTAATCGTGCAATTCGCACAGCAATCTTGGCCCGCGTCCGTGCGTCGGCCAGCCCGCCGAGCCACTCGCCAACCACGTCCTTCCCTGACGACGTGACGTACCGGAGCACTTCGATCATTAATGAACTGTAACTTATAAGTTACACATAAGCAAGCCCAAAATATCTTGAGCGTACCGGTGCATAAGGGCTTCCCACCAGGTCGTCGAACCTCGTTCCGCGGCGCGACGTTCAATTTCGCAATCCGTCCCGCGACTGCGACAGAAACCCAATCGGCAGCTCGGTGTGGCCGTCCAGGGTGAGTTGGCACAGTGCTTCGCCCAACACGCAGGTGAACTTGAAGCCGTGACCTGACAAGCCGGCGGCGAAGGCGACTTGTGGGTGGGCGGGGTGGCGGTCGACGACAAAATTGGCGTCGGGGGTCATCGTGTACAGGCAGACGGTGTAGTCCGTGCACTGCGTCGTCGCCTCGCCCAGGTAGTCTCCGACGAACTGGGCCACGCGCTGCTGGTCGTCGGCTTGGAGCTCGCGATCGACGTTTACCGGGTCCGCTACGACGGAACCGCCAGTGTGCTCGGCGACTTTGATACCGCGCGGGTCAATCTGCGGAAAACCGTAAAAGCAGCCGCCCGGCAGGTCGTAAAGAAAACCGGGCGACCCGCGATCGGCCCGATAAGTCTCTCCGCGCGTCCGCCACCAGTA
>CAZUPX010000940.1:0-8878 GCA_964622155.1 uncultured Planctomycetaceae bacterium
CCTGAAATCCCTGACCGAAGAAGATGTTGTCGCCCAGGACCAGCGCAACTCGATCGGCGCCGATGAATTCGCGGCCGATCACGATGACCTGGGCCAGACCTTCTGGTTTTCGCTGGACGGCGTACCGCACGGAAATCCCAAGTTGGCTGCCATCGTCCAGAAGTCGCTCGAAAGAACTGACGTCCTGCGGTGTGGAAACGAGCAGGATATCACGAATACCCGCAAGCATCAGCGTCGAGAGGGGGTAATAGATCATCGGCTTGTCGTAAACCGGCAACAGTTGCTTGCTGAGTGCGCGCGTCACCGGATACAGCCGGCTTCCGGAGCCGCCCGCAAGAATGATTCCCCTATTGAAGTGGCTGGCCGGCATGGGGTAAGTCGTTTTCGTGCGGCGTGCCGGTCGGGAGCCCCAAGCGTTGGCGGCGATGCACGCTGGAGGTCATTCGATCGACCCAGGCGGTATTGCTCAAGTACCACTCGACCGTCGATCGTAGAGCGGAGCTCAGATCGTGCCGTGGCCGCCAATTCAAGTCACGGCGCGCCTTCGTGGAATCCAAAGCGTACCGGCGGTCGTGGCCAGGGCGGTCCTCGACAAACGTGATGAGTGACTCGCACGGGCGATGTGGCAGTTGCGGACAGACGTCGTCAATGATTCGACACGCCATGCCGACGATTTCGAGATTGGTATGCTCGCAATTGGCGCCGATGTTGTACACCTCACCAGGCGTGCCGCGTTTGAGTACCGCCACCAGGGCCCGGCAGTGGTCCTCGACAAACAGCCAGTCGCGGGTGTTGCCGCCGTCGCCATATAGCGGCAGCGGCTTGCCTTCGAGGGCATTAAGGATCACGAGCGGAAGGAGCTTCTCGGGAAATTGATAGGGACCAAAATTGTTCGAGCAATGGGTCGTGATGACACCCACCCCGTAGGTTTGAAAATAGGATCTCGCAAGGTGGTCGGCGGCCGCCTTCGAAGCGGCATAAGGTGAGCTCGGAGCGTAGGGCGTGTTTTCGTAAGCAAATTGCCCGGGGGCAAGCGAGCCGTAAACCTCGTCCGTCGAGACGTGCACGAATCGAAATTGCGACCGTATCGGCTCGGTCAACAACGCCCAGTATCCGCGAACCGCCTCCAGCAGCCGGAAAGTACCCAGCACGTTGGTCTCGACAAACGCCGCCGGGCAATCGATGGATCGATCGACGTGTGATTCGGCGGCCAGATGAAAAACGGCGTGCGGAGCGTGTTGCTCCAACAGGTCTGTCACCATTGCCCGGTCGCCGATGTCCCCCTGCACGAAGACGTGGTTGGGGTCGTCGAACGCGGACCCCAGCGAGTCGAGATCGCCCGCGTAGGTCAGCTTGTCCAGGTTGATGACGCGAGCGTCACCCTGATCGAGCAGCAGGCGCACGAGGCAACTGCCAATAAAGCCCGCGCCGCCGGTGACCAGTACAGTGCGCACGAGGCGATTTTAGTGGACCTCACAACTCTGTAATAGTGCGTGTTTCATCGCGGGGGTGATTCGCATGGCGGTTGCGAGGCGTTTCATTGCCAATCGACGGTGACGGCGATTGGACAACGCCACACGCGGCACAGCGGCTTGTCGGAGCGTACGAAACCCTGTGGGCCTGGTTGGCCCTCAATCGCGTAGTGCACTGCGCCGCCATTTGGACTTCGCCACTCGAAGAGAGCTAGCGTCGTCGCGGGCGGTTTTTCCGTTTCGGCGGCCAGCGCGTAAAAAGCCACGTCGGCTACTTTGGCGGAGCCCCTCACGACGAGCTGGTTTGCGCCGGAGTGGCTGGTGCGCCGCGCAATGGCGACAGCGTCGTCGAGGGGCCGGTCGAGTGCCATGAACGCGATTTTGCCCACGCGCGATGTGGCCGGCCCGGTGAAAATCCTCTGCCTGTCGTCGGTGTTGTCAACGTAAACGGGAATGGGCAATGCTAAACGCGGGTCGGACAGGTCGAGCGAGTACATGATCTGGTTGTAGTCGTAGCGCGGCGTCGGCTCGGGCGCGCCGGAGAAGAACGTCGAGTAGGTGCCTTCGAAGAAGATTCGCCTGCCGCCTTGCTGGTCGAGCATGGCGTGGTGCTTGGGGTTGTAAAAGCTGTATTTTTCGTGCGTGACGATCTTGCGGGCGTAGACCCAAGGTCCGACTGGCGTATCGGCTTCGGCAAACCAGATTTCTCCCAGGTGCGACGTGCCCTGCGATTGTTCGACGATCATGACCCAGCGCTTGCGATATTCATTCCACGCCACCGACCCTGCATGCGCGACGATCGGCTGGCCGCTGTCGACGTCGCGAAGCGCGAGCAATGCTTCGCCCGTTTTGATCAGTCCATTGGCGAGCCATTTGGCTTCGTCGCTCGGCGTCGGGACCGGCGTGTCACGTTTCCAGCCATAGCGTGGTCCCCCGGCGGGATCTCGCTCGACGACTGGTTTGTCGGCTCGGCTACCTTTGATCAAGCAGGTGAAGGCCTCGTACTGGCCCGGATCGGCAAGCGCCGCCGCGTCCTCGCGCACGCGCACCAGCGGATACGGATTGCCGAAGTAAACGTAATCCACGCCGTCGACGGTTCGATTGAACGAATGACCCAGGGGATAAAGCGGAGCGGCGAAGCCGAATTGAGCGGTCTTCTCGAACCGTTGACGCTCGGGCTTGAACTCCACCAATCCTCGTTCGTAGATGTCGAGGAACTTGCGCACTTTGACGTACTTGGCAAACATGCGCTCGCCGCGTTTCGTGTCGCGGATGACGCACAGTCCGTCGATCCAGGTTGGGCCGTCGCCGGGCATCTCGGCCAGATTGGCGACAAACCCGTCGTCGCGCTGGAAGTATTCAAGGTCGACCCCACGCGCCGGATCGAGCCCGCCGTCGGACGGCAACCGGGAAGTCGCACCGGGTACATGAAACGCGCCCAGTGGATAGCCGACGCGGTTCGTGTCGCCCCAGAACCAATGGATTTTTCCGCGATAGACTGCTGAGTTCACGCTGTCGCTGCCGGCAACCTGTGCATTGAGAAGTGGTGCTGCAATCGACGCTGGGCGCCCAAGCAGCACACTATCGCGATAGATTCCCGCTCCGGTCACGCGATACCGTCGCTCGGCCACGTTGGTCCGTCGCACATGCAGCTCGGCCGAGCCGCCCGAGGAGATTTTTAGGGCCTTGCCGCGATATCCAAACCCGTCGGCGGGGACCTCGTAGCCGTGGCTGTGCACGTGAAAGAAGACGGTCTCGTCCATCAGGCCGGGCTCATAGAACGCGACCAGTCCGGCCGAGTCGGTCCAATAGCGGACGTTGTCGACCGTACGCAACTCGACCAGCGGCACGCCACGGCCGGTCTGATCGTCGACGACGGAAATCGCGAAGTAGTCACCGGCCTTGGGCTCGGCAGCGCATGAAACCAGGACCAGCAGGGCGGCGGAAAGTGACATGGAAGTTGAAGTTGCCTCGATCAGTGAGGGCGCGGCGGTCGTGCCGTGGCAGGTCAGCGTCGGGGTGTTAAGATTACCACAAGGCACGCGGCGGCACGCAGTCCGCGTCTTCGCCCGCGGGCCTTTACCCTCCAACCGACGGGGAGGTTTTGCATGATTCGCCGTATTATTGAGGGTCGCATTTCCGCGGCCGAACGCAGTTTGGGGGTGCCGGCCGATTACATGCGGCACATTTTAAAGGTCTCGCTGCGGGCGTTTCTGAAATTCGTGAAGATCATGCCGCTGGCCGAGTATCGCCGCGCCCTGCCGGTCGAGCCGTATCATGTTGCCCGACTGGTCGCCACGCGCCACGAAGACTGCGGCACGTGCGTGCAAATCGAAGTCAACCTGGCGAAGCGCGATCACGTCTCCCCGGCCGTCATTCGAGCCACGCTGGAGTCGCAGCCCGATGACCTACCGCCCGAATTGGCCGACGTGTACCGCTTTGCCGAAGAAGTCGTGCGCGCCACGGGTGAAGAGGGCGCATGCCGCGATCGGATTCGCCAGCACTACGGCGAGGAAGCTCTCGTGGAATTGGCAATGGCCATCGCCGTCTGCCGCATCTTTCCAACGACCAAGCGCGCGCTGGGTTATGCAAAGAGCTGTTCTGTGATAAGCGTGCAGGTATAGCGCAATGGCCGCATGAGGCTCGGTCGAGGCGAAGCGAGCAGGCTTAGCCCAACTTGCTCGAGGGCTTTGTGCCGCCTTGCTTTGGAACCCCAGAAGGACGGGGAGCCACTGAACGGGGGTGAGTGGTCTCGCAAGTCCCCATAACTGCATAGTGGACGTCCAGGTGTCCACCCACGCGCCACCGGCGACCCAATTCAGGTGGATGGAACCTCAAAGGAATGTCAGAAACCATTACGGATGTGGTGTTTACGACTTTAACTCACTGACAGAGGCGCCGGTGGGAGTCGAACCCACGATGGCGGATTTGCAATCCGCTGCCTTAGCCTCTTGGCGACGGCGCCGAACGTCACGTAGGTTAGGGAACCATTGGACTTAGGTCAAGTCCGGCGACGGAGGTTTGGGCGCTTGGGGAAGGCAAGCTCACGCCACCCGCCGCGATTGAAGACTTCCGCCCTCCTGATTCGATGCTTGCATACAGGAGCCGGTTCGCGCGATCTGCACCTCACTTCTCTTTGCGGATCGAGCGCCCGCTCGTTGTAAACCAGGCAATCCATTCAGACGAAGGAAACCTGACCGATGGGCCTCTTCAGTTTCTGGACACGCCGACGCGACGCCCGGCTCACGGCTCGCTCCGCTGAAGAAGTTGCACGCCGCAGCCAGAGTGCCGTCATGGATCGCGTGCGACGTCGGGCCACGACGATGCGCGTCGGCGAGGCACGTGGCTATGTTCGCTCGCGAGCCCTCGACATCGTGCACCGCGAGCTCGCGGCCATGCACAACGGGCGAATTCCGCTCGCTCCTGCCCAGCAAACGGCCATCATCAGCCAGGCCACTGATGCCGTTGTGGTAGCCGTGCTGGCCGAACTACGCAGCGTACCCAAGGCGGCCAAGCCGGTGGGCAAACGAGCCGCCTGATTACGAAACGCGTCAACGGGTTGCCAATTCCGCTGGGGCGCGGTTTAGTGACGTCCTGCTGTGACTTCCGCCGAAACCTTGAGCCTTTGAGCACGCCGTGCCCCCCGAGACAAAACCCGACCCGCGGCTGCGCACCCCCGCAGGCGTCCTTTGCGTTTTTCAAACGCCCTATCGCACCGACGAATCGATCGATTTCGACGTGCTCGACCGGGAGATTGACTGGCTATTCGAGCGCGGGGTCGACGGGATCGTGATGGCCATGGTCTCGGAGGTCTTACGCCTGTCGAGCCATGAGCGACTTGAGCTATCCGCGCGGGCCTGCCAATCGGCTGCCTCACGCGGCGTGGTCGTGATCAGCGTCGGGGCCGAGAGCAGCCATACCGCCGAGTTTTATGCCCGGGCCGCCGAGACCGCCGGGGCCGATGCCGTGATGGCCGTGCCCCCGATCGCGGTGGCGCTGGGCGAGGAGCAGATACTCGAATACTACCGTCGCATTTTGCGGGCGATCGAAATCCCCGTCGTCGTGCAGGACGCGAGCGGCTACGTCGGCCGTCCACTGTCGATCTCGCTGCAAGCTCGCCTGCTCGACGAGTTCGGGCCGCACGTCTATTTCAAGCCTGAAGCTCAGCCGATCGGCCCGCGGCTAACCGAGCTGCTCGAAGCGACGGCTGGGCGCGCACAGGTCTTTGAGGGGACTGGTGGGATCGCACTGGTGGATAGCTTTCGCCGAGGAATCGTGGGCACCATGCCCGGCGCCGACCTGCCCGACGCGATCGTCGCTATCTGGCGAGGCTTGCACTCCGGAGAGGACGAGCGGGCTTACCGCATCTGGCTGCCACTGGCGGCACTGGTTTCTCTACAGCACAGCCTGGACGCATTCCTGGCGATCGAGAAATACCTGTTGGTCAGGCAGGGTGTCTTCACCAACACGATCGTTCGCGGCCCGACCGCGTATGTGCTCGACGAGCCGACGCGCCGCGAAGTCGACCGATTGTTCGACGCGATCATGGTCGAAGTTGCCGATTGACCGTAAGGCCCTTTGGATTTCCGCAACCGCAGGTTACCGGAAACAAAAAAGCCCAGAAACCGCAGTCCCTGGGCTTCAATGTATGAAATCCGACTCGCATTGGACACACGCATGTGCCGTGCGTTCTTCCGTCTTCGTTCTTCTTCCCTAGTCCCCAGTCCCTGAACCCCGGCCCCTATTTCTTCCGCGCCCCTGCGGGCGCTTTCACTTCGGCCATGCCGATCACACCCAGGGCAATCCGCGGTCCGGCGTTGCCGGCGGGCTGCGATTTCAGGTCGTCGGTGTCGCCGTGGACGACAATCGAACGGCCCACGACCTGATTCAGTTCGACTCCTTTGGCTTTGACATTGACCTTCGCGACGCCTTGCGCATTGGCTTCCAGATTGCCAAGGTCTCCCTCGTGGCGTTCCTTTGCGTCCGGCCCGCCATGCTTGTGTCCATGTGGATCGTAGTGACCGCCGGCCGACATGCCGTCGGGCGCACGCAGGTCGCCGAACATGTGAATGTGGAAACCATGCTTTCCGGGCGTCAGTCCGGTGACTTCGCCGGTCACATTGACATAGCCCTTCTCTTGCTTGAACAGGACAACGCCGGCCACGCCGCTATTCTTCATCGGCAGCAGAACGGCCACGGCGTCCTTGATGTCGACGTGTTCATGCTTGTGGTCGTGCTCGTCCGCCCCGCGTGTGACGGCCACCAGCCCCAACGCCGCGCCAAGCGCAGCGATACTCAACATGATCCTTCTGGTCATCGCTCGGTCCTTTCTGACATGCACAACTGAGTTGTTGAAAATCGATTGAGCCGCGCCGGTTGGTATCCGGCAGGGCTCAATCTTAACGAATTCCCCCGAGGCTGTCGCCCGGGCCATCCTATTCGGCCCCGTCTCGACTCCGTTGGTGCAAACCTCCTTTTTGCAGACGCTTGCTTCTGTTAGCCTAGTTTCGTCTGTGCTCAGTCCGATCGTTTTAGCCATCCACTGATGAACCCCGTCAATCTCGACGAATTCGAACAGGCGGCCAAGGAGCGGCTGCCGCAGATGGTGTTTGACTACTATTTCGGCGGTGCCGGCGACGAGCTGACCATTCATGAGAACCGGCTGGGCTGGCAACGCCTGCGTTTGCGACCTCGCGTGCTGGTCGACGTCGGCACGCGGGACCTGAGCACGACAGTACTTGGCATGCCACTTTCGTTCCCCGTGCTCACGGCCCCCTGTGCATTCAATGCTCTGGCGCATCCAGACGGCGAATGTGCGGTGGCCCGCGCGGCGACCGCCGCGGGCATCGTTCAGGTCGTGAGCACGGCCGGCACCTACAGTCTGGAGGAAGTCGCGGCAGCGGCACCCAACGGTCTCCGCTGGTTTCAGCTTTATTGCTATCGCGACCGCCAGATCACGCGGCAACTGGTCGAGCGCGCGGCCGCGGCCGGCTATCGAGCGTTATGCCTGACCGTCGATGCGCCGCTGGTCGGACAGCGCGACCGCGACACGCGCAATCGCTTTGGCCTGCCATCTGGCATGACTTGGAAGAACCTGCAGCAAGCGGGGCTCGACCGCATGGACTCTCGCGAAGATGGCTCGGCGCTTGTGCAGTACATCTCCGAAATCTGGGATCCGTCGCTCACCTGGGAAGCGATCGCCTGGTTGCGTTCGCTGACGACGCTGCCGCTGGCGATCAAGGGCATCTTGACGGCCGAGGACGCTCGCCGGGCAGTCGAGCACGGAGCCTCCGCAATCATTGTGTCAAATCACGGCGGCCGGCAGCTCGACGGCACGCTGCCCACCAGCGAAGCGCTGCCCGAGGTGGCCGACGCGGTCGGCGACCGGGCTGAGCTGCTTGTCGACGGCGGCATTCGCCGCGGCAGCGACATCTTGAAGGCGCTTGCGTTGGGAGCCCGCGCGGTTCTTATCGGCCGGCCCTACCTGTGGGCTCTGGCTGTTGACGGTGAGGCCGGCGTCGCACAAATGCTCGAACTATTGCGCGACGAACTGGATCTCGACATGGCGCTGTCGGGACGCCCGACGGTTGCGAGCATCGACCACACGCTCATTGCCCGAGCGGCTCGGTAGCCAGATATCGAGCTTTTGCACTCGGTCGCCCAAGCGATTAAACTTGAGACACCACGCGTGTTTCCCGCCAGGCGTCGATTCTCCATCCTCCAACACGATCCCAGGTAACTCACGATGAGCACCCGTTCACAAAACCGTCGCCAATTCTTGCAAACGTCCGCCGCTGCGGCGGCCGGCATGTCCGTTCCCTATTGGTTCACGGCTCAGACTGCACTCGCGGCCGACAAGCAGTCGAAAAACGACCGCCCTGTGATCGGTTGCATCGGCACGGGCGACCGCTGGAAGGGGCTGATCGGCGGTGCGCTGCCGCATGGCGACGTGGTGGCCGTGTGCGACGTCGATCGGAAGCATGCCGATGCGGCGAACCAAAAAGTCGGTGGCAAGGCCGACATTTACGAGGACTACCACAAGCTGCTCGATCGCAAGGACATCGACGTCGTCACGATCGTGACGCCAGATCATTGGCACACAAAAATTGCCATCGACGCCTTACGCGCCGGGAAGGATATCTACTGCGAAAAGCCATTAACGCTGACAATCGACGAAGGCAAGCTGATCTGCAAGGCGGTGCGCGAGACCGGCCGCGTGTTCCAGGTCGGCACCCAGCAGCGCAGCGAAATGGATCAGCGATTCTTGAAGGCTATCGCCATGATTCGCGATGGCCGCATCGGCAAGGTGAAGAAGGCGACCTGTGCGATCGGCGCCGCGCCCGAAGGTGGGCCGTTCTCGCCGATGCCCGTTCCGCCGGAGCTCAATTGGGAGATGTGGCTCGGCC
>CAZUPX010000941.1:0-1503 GCA_964622155.1 uncultured Planctomycetaceae bacterium
CGCGGGCAAACGGCTTGTTGCCGCGATCGGTCAGCCAGTCGGCCAGACGACGGCGCGACGGGCCTTCGTCTGGCAACAGGTCGCTGTTGAACGGCACAGTGCAAGCGACCGCGTGGGTCTCGCCTGTTTGTCGACTTTCCACTGTGTACTCGCCGGGCACGTCGCGAATGCCGCGCAGCGAGTGCCGCGTCGTGGCAAAGAAGGCTGCCAGGCCCTGAAAGTCGCGCTGCTTCCAGCGGTCGAACGGATGATCGTGACACTCGGCGCAATCGATGCGCACTCCGAGAAAGGCGCGCGACACACGGGCGGCCAATTGGTTCTCGTCGGGGCCGCGGTCCTCGTCGGGCTTGATCGTCACCGTAATGAAATTGGTCGACGGCGTATCGGTCCAAAGCCCCACATCGGCAACCACGTGCCGCACCAACTGATCGTACGGCGTGCCGGCGTCCAATTGATCCGCCAGCCAACTGACGAACCGTCGCCGGCGATAGAGCAGAAACGGACCGTCGTCCACGCCCACATAGGCTCGTGCCAGCCGCTCAGCCACGTAATCGGCGTATCGGCGATCGGCCAGCCGTTCGGCCAACAGTCGCCGCAGGCGATCGTTCGGTGGAAGGTTTTCGAAGCGGCGGATTTCTTCCAGGGACGGGATGGCGCCAACCAGCGCCAGCGACATCCTCCGGGCGACCGTCAGGTCGTCTGCGCGTTGAGCCGGAGTCACATTCTGCTCGTGCCACTGGGCTTCGAACGCGGCGTCGACGCGGGCCACGGTGGCCTTGAGTGATTCGAAGTCCAACGCCGCCGCCGGCTTGGCCTGATGATCTGCCCGCGGAAACACGCTGGAAACAAATGCCCACAGAGTCGCGGCGCAAACGCCCAGAAAAAACAAGTTTCGCTTCCACATGGCCCACTCCGGCCGTTGGGCAATGATCGCACGTGTATTATATTCGTTTTTTGGCAATCTTGCTTGGCCATCAGTAAAGTCCAATCCGATGGAACGCGGCAAACGGCGATTCGCGGCACAAGCGACGGACGGCCCCAATCCGAATGAAGCAACGCCCGACGAACTGAAGGTCTTTATCTCGCGTCGCAGCTCGGTATGCCACGAGTGCCGAAAGAAGCTTGGGCATCAAGCGTGGATTGTTCTGTCCGGCAAGCGCCGTGCCTTGTGTTTGAGCTGTGCGGACCTGGACCAGCTGACGTTCTTGCCCTCGGGCAATACCGCGCTGACGCGGCGTGCGAAGAAACACTCGAGACTGTCGGCGGTGGTCGTGAAATTCAGCCGAGCGCGAAAGCGCTACGAGCGGCAGGGGCTGCTGGTCGAGGAGGCAGCCTTCGCACAAGCCGAAGCCCAGTGCCTGGCCGACGAGGACGCCCGCACGCGGCAGCGCGCACGGGCGGCCGTGCGGCGGGACGAGGTCGACGCGCAGTACGCTCAAGCCTTTGCCGCGCGGCTTCGCGAGCTGTATCCCCGTTGTCCCAGCGGGCGCGCACAGATGATCG
>CAZUPX010000942.1:0-4916 GCA_964622155.1 uncultured Planctomycetaceae bacterium
CTTGAAGCAGGCGTGGCCGAAGGACAAGGCTGAGGTTGTGCAAAGCGCCACCCGTGCTGCCAACGCCGCGCTGGCCGAACTGAAAGCCGCTAACCGCACACAGGAAGCCGCCGAATTCCAGGCGGAGTTGGATCAAGCGAAGGTCCGCGACTGCCTGGTGAAGGTTACCTGGACAGGCGATGCCGACGTAGACGTCGTTGTCGAGGAGCCATCGGGATCGACGTGTTCATTCCGCAACCCGCGCACTGTTGGTGGCGGGGTGTTGTTGGGTGATTCGGCCGGTCGCGACGGCCGCAAGAGCGCCGAAGGACTGAATGAGACCTATGTTTGCCCCGAGGCATTTAGCGGCACCTATCGCGTGTTGATTCGCAGGGTGTGGGGCAAGATTACCGCGGGCAAGGTGACGGTCGAAGTGTTTTCGAAATACGGCAGCACGGGCGAGAAGCACCTGAAACACCAGATACCGCTGGGCGACCAAGACCAATTGGTGGTCTTCGATTTGCAAGACGGCCGCCGCACGCAGCCGGTCGCCGAACAGCAACTGGCCAATGCCGCCGCCGGTCAAGCGGCCGTCAACCAGGCGCTTTTGGCCCAGCAGATCAGCTCGATGGCCGATCAGGCGGCGACCGCCTCGGTCGGCTCGTCCCGCCAAACACTGTTCGACCTCGTTCCTTTCGTGGCGGGAGTCGTCCCTGTCGTGGGGGGAGGGGCCGTCGGTTATCAGCCTATCATCATTACGCTGCCCAACGGAGCGAGCATGACAGTCTCGGGCGTTGTCTCAGCCGATCGCCGCTACGTGCGCGTGACGCCGTTCCCGCTGTTCAGCGGTGTCAGTTCGGTGACAACTTTCAACATTCAGAGCGGCAGCACATCTACCGCGGCCGGTCCGGCAGGAGGCGGAGCGGCCGGAGGTGGCAGTGGTATCGGCAGCGGCGGATTTTAACATTGAAGTCGGATTCGTGAGACCTGGTTCGCCGCGAGTCAATCGAGTTCGTCATTTTGCGGCGGTCTTCCGCACCAATCCGGCATATACGTCCAGGTCCAAAGGCTCGACGAGGCCGGCCTTGAGGCGCTCCACCGCGATGGCGCCCATCACGGCATTGTCAGTGCACAACGCGATGGGCGCAATGTGCAGCGACAGGCCGCGGCGTGCCGTCTCTTCGCCGAGCCGCTGTCGGAGCCTTGCGTTGGCAGCAACTCCGCCGCCAACGCACACCACGCCAAGCTTTGTCCGTCCCGCGGCCAGCATTGTCTTGCCGACCAGGCAATCGACAACCGCTTCTTGAAAGCTGGCCGCCAGATCGGCGATGGTTTGTGGGTCAAGCGGCACTTCTGGGGCGGACCCCGGCGGCGAAATGCGATAGCGCACGGCAGTCTTCAACCCGCTAAAGCTGAAGTCGAGCCGATCGGTGTTGAGCATAGGTCTCGGCAGCGTGAATGCCCGTGGATTCCCCTGCCGGGCGGCGCGATCGATCGCCGGCCCGCCAGGAAATCCAAGTCCCAGCAAGTTCGCTACCTTGTCAAACGCCTCGCCCGCCGCGTCATCGATCGTGCCGCCCAAGAGCTCAAATTCAATGGGAGTCGAACAACGATAAAGGCTCGTATGCCCGCCGCTGACGATCAGACCCAGGCACGGAAACACGTCGTGTCCGGCGGCCATTCGGCACGCATAAATATGCGCCTGCAGGTGGTTGACTGCCACCAGGGGCAACCTACGCGCCAGACACAGCGCCTTGGCCGCCGCCAGGCCCACGAGCAGCGAGCCGGCCAGGCCGGGTGTGTTGGCCACGGCCACCGCGTCGATCTGGCCAATATCGAGGCCGGCACGCTTGAGCGCCTCGTCGATGACCGGCAAAATCCGCTCGACGTGGGCCCGTGAAGCGATCTCGGGCACGACGCCGCCGTATTGCCTGTGCAGATGCTCCTGCGACGCCACGACCGACGACAGTACGTCAAGCGCGTCGGTGACGACGGCCGCCGCCGTTTCGTCACAGGTGGTTTCCAAGAGCAAGAGTCGCTGCATTGGGCCGCCGTTGCACTATTGGGCTCGGGCCAGCTCCTGCGTCAGATAATCAATAGCCTTTTGGAGCTGCAAGTCGACAAACGCCGTTTGGACACCCTTCGATTTGGCTTGCGGATCGGCCGCCGGCTGTTCGGGCTTGGGTTCGTCGGTCTTTGAGGTTTCCTTGGGCTTGGCGTCGCCGGATTTCGCATCGTCCTTGGGGGATTCCGGTTTGGCCTCGTCAGGTTTTTGTTCGGCGACTTGTTTGGCACCGGCCGCCTTGGCGTGTTTGCCCAGCAAGATGTCGCGAGCGTGGCGGTAGTCGATCAGCGCCTTGATTTGGCCGGGATTCAAACGCACTTCGAACCCAGAATCGGGCGAGACACCCCATTCGTCGCCGTCCTTGGCGTCGGGAAAGCGATGAATGTTCTTGCCGCTGGGCCTGCGATAGGACGCGGTGGTGAGCTTCAAGGCGCTTTTGCCACCCTCCAGCTCAATCACGTTCTGCACGCTGCCTTTGCCCCACGTGCGCTCGCCGATGACAACGGCTCGCTTGTGGTCTTGCAGGCAGGCTGACACGATTTCACTGGCGCTGGCGCTGTAGTGATTCACCAGGACAACCATCGGAAAACCCTCGAACGTGCCTTCCTGCTGTGCGTCCCAAGTGCGCTCGGGAGTGTTGCGACCCTCGGTGCTTACAATCCGGCCGTTGGCGACAAACAGGTCGCTCACTTCGATGGCTGAGGTCAACAGGCCACCAGGATTGAAGCGCATGTCGACAATTAGCCCCTTGAGCCCTTCATTCTGCAAACCGACGAGGGCCTTCTTCAAGTCCTGGGCTGTGTCGCGGCTGAAGGCCGAGATGCGGATGTAGCCAAAGTGCTTATCGTGGTCGAGCATGTAATCCCAACTGTCGTCATCCCTGCGGCGATCGCCCAAGACCGTTTCGACGTGGATCACTTCTCGGGTGACTGTCACGGTCTCAGACTCGGTCGAGTCGGCATGCCGGATGGTCAGCTTGACGGACGTGCCGGCGTCACCCTTGAGCCGCTTGACGGCCTCGTCGACGCGAATTCCCTCTGCACCGACCCCGTCAATTTCGAGAATCGTGTCGCCGGCCTCGAGACCCGCGCGGTAGGCCGGCGTGCCGTTCAACGGGCTGATAATCTTGATTTCGCCGTCCTTGTCGACTCCAATCTGGATGCCGATGCCGCCGAACTGGTTCTCAACACTTGTCTTGAAGCGGCCAATATCCTCGGGACTGATGTAATTGGAGTAAGGATCCAACTTGCTCAAGACGCCGTGGATCGCCGCCTCCATCAATTCGCGCCGACTGACGTTCTTGACGTAGTTGCGTTCGACCTGGTCGAGCGTGTCGGCGAAGATTTGATAGAGTTGATAGTCGTCGTCATCGGCCGGTTTTTTGGCTTCCTCCGAATAGGCGTTGCGGACAGGTGCCATGAAGATCGGCACCACAAGAAGGAGCAATACCAACGACCAGCGGCGACGTTCCATCGAGGTGGCCTCCCCAAAGTGGGTGCAATTCAGGCGGGAAAAACGCGCGGCCAGGCTCCAATTCTCCATTAAGCTTGCCGGCCAAGCGCGACGCGGACCAACCACTTCCTTGGTCGGCCCACTCTACTCAAATTCCAGTATAGGCAGCCTTTGCGCAGCCGGCAAGAACGACCGATGGCGGCCGAGCACCTGCTAGCTGGCATCATTGGCAGGCCAACGGACATGATGAACGCACGCCGGTGGCAAATTGCGCCACACTAATTCACAGCCAATCTGGTGCGGGCCCAACACTCGCTCAAGCGCTCGGCCGATACCGCTGAGTCGCTCGCGTTGCGTGCGGTTGCTGACGATCGCCCGGACTCGCCGGATGGCGAAGTATTCAAAAAACGACAACGTGCCGCCCGGTCGCAACAGGCGCTCAAATGTAGCCAAAATCCGCTTCACGTCGACCACGGCAAAGTTGTTCAGCGGCAGCCCGGAAATCACCAGATCGTAGGGTTCATCGGCCTTTAAGTGCTCGATGTTCTGATGTAGGACGCGGCTGCGCTGGGCGACATTCCGAAACGGTTGCTCCGAGGCAAATCGCTCGTTAAGCCGATGAACGAAGCGCTCGTTGAGCTCGACCAGGTCCAAACGGTCGGCCGTGCCAAGTTGCCGCACGATCGCCGCGGTCACGGCCCCAGTGCCAGGGCCGACCTCGAGAATTCGCTGTGGTTGCTGTGCCTGGCCGACAAATCGCGCCAACGCCCGCCCCAAAAACCGGCTGCTGGGGACTAGTGACCCCGTGGTGTGGAAATGCTCGCGAAATTGCCCCCAGAAAACCCGCTGATCGTAAAGCCACTTCGCCATGCGAGCCCTTATAATCGCTCTGCTACGCTGCCTCAAGCGGCGTTCATCCTTTGGCCCAGATCAGCCGGGCGGCAAGTTGGACTTGGCCCTGAAACTTGCTTCCGTCGCCGACACGCGATAGCCTGAACCGGCCGACCCCCAGGTACCTGTTCTACCGGCCACACGAGCAAACGAGGAATCTGTCATGTTATTCAAACTTCTGGGCGTGATGTTGGCAGTGATGTTGGCCTCGACCGTGCAAGCCGCGTGGGCCGAGGAACTGGGCGAGGAGGGATTCGCCGATTCCGACGGCGTCAAGATCCATTACGTCACGGCCGGCAAGGGGCCGCTGGTGGTCATGATTCACGGCTTCCCCGACTTCTGGTACACCTGGCGCGCGCAGATGCCGGAGCTGGCCAAGCACTTTCAGGTCGTGGCCGTCGACATGCGCGGCTACAACCTCAGCGACAAGCCCGAGGGCGTTGACAATTACAAGATGCCCAAGCTGGTGGGCGACATTGACGCGGTGGTCCGGCACTTCAAGCAGGAAAAAGCGATCATCGTGGGTCAC
>CAZUPX010000943.1:0-4726 GCA_964622155.1 uncultured Planctomycetaceae bacterium
GGACGTGTCGATTTTCGACACGGATCACGTCATTTCGCTGCGGAATTGCTGTCCGTCTGCGATTCAAGGCAGCATCCGAGGTGAACCAGGGCTTGCGTCCAAGGCCCCTGGCGCGCGATAGTGTTGGATTGCGAGAGACTAGCTCCACCAGGTTGAACGATGGCTTGGCGGCGGTCATGCAATCTCGTTAGCTCGTAATGGAAACTTTCAGGATTGGTCGATGAAGAAAACCAAAGGACCTCCCCGACGACGGTCCAACAAGAACAAGATCCGCGCCAAGAAGAAAGACCCGATCTTCGTCGATGGCCAGCGGCCGCGTCCGATGTACGTCGACTATAAGGATCTCGACCTGTTGACGAAGCTGACCAATCGACAAGGCAAGATCGTCGGGCGTCGCAAAAGCGGTTGCACGGCTGCCAGCCAACATGCCGTCACACTTGCGGTCAAGCGGGCCCGCTTCATGGCCCTGCTGCCGTACGTCGGCGATTAAGACTGTTGGGTCCGGGCACCGGCTTATCAACTCCGCCGGGCTACTTGCGGGTCCATCGCCGGCAGACGAGAATTGCAGGCGTTTCGCGCGACAGAACCGTCGTCCTCCGACTTTCATGACAGCGGAAGGTGCGATGGCCTGTTTGCGCATCGACCCCGTCTCTCGGCTCACCGCCGCCTCCGGTTCGAATGATTTTGGCGTAGGCCGCTAGTCGCAATGGATCGCGCGAGGCCGCGCCCGGCAATGATTGAAAACGATGACGCAGCACTTCAAAACAACGCGCCGAGTCGAATTTCGCGACACCGACGCGGCTTGTATGGCACATTTTTCGATGTTCTTCGTGTACATGGAACAGGCCGAACACGAGTTGTTGCGACACCTGGGATTGAGCGTGCATGCCGCGGACACCGACGGTCCAATCTCGTTCCCGCGTGTGGCCGCTCGCTGCGACTATCAGCGGGCCGTGAAGTTTGAGGACGTGCTGGAAATCGAAGTGGCTATCGTTCGACTGGGCAAGAAGAGCGTAACCTATGAATTCAACTTCACGCACGACGGCCGGCCGGTCGCCAGTGGTCAAACCACCACAGTTTGTTGCCGCTTGACGAACGACGGATTGCCCAAGTCAATTTCCATTCCCGACTGGATGCTCCAGAAGCTGGCACCCGCCGCTGACGTGTGATGTTCGCCCGTGAAGTACCTCGAAGACTTGACACTCCGGCTGGCAAGCGGCGTCGAACGGCTGCCCGCGGCGTGGCGCGATAGGCACGCCAGCTACCTGCGCCTGAGCCAACGCCCCGACGGCGGCTTTGGCGGCCGTGAGGGGCCCAGCGACCTGTACTACACGTCGTTCGCATTGCGAGGCCTGGCCTTGGTCGGAGAGCTCGACCGCCAAACGGCGGCACGGGCCGGAAACTTTCTGCAATCGCGGCTTGCCGGCCAGGTGCCGATCGTCGATTTTCTGACGTTGATCTACAGCGCCGCGATGCTCGAACTAACTGCCGGTGTGGACGTGCTGGCCGATCAGCCGCCCCATTGGCGACGCTCGGTGGCCGAGGCGCTTGAACCCCTGCGCCGCCCAGACGGTGGTTACGCGAAGACCTCCACAGGCCAGGCGGGCAGTATGTACCACTCGTTTCTGGTCGTGCTGTGCCAGCAGCTCATCGACCAACCGACACCCTCCAGCGACGCTCTGGTGCGATTTGTGCGCGCACGTCAGCGAAACGACGGCGGATTCGTGGAAATGAGCGTCATGAAGCGCAGCGGCACGAATCCCTCCGCCGCCGCCATCGGAATTCTGAGCATCTTCGCGGCGCTCGACGCCGCCACGCGCAGCGCGGCGGGCGACTTTCTTTCCCAGATGCAAACCGATGAAGGCGGCCTGCGGGCCAACTCGCGCATCGAAATCGCCGACCTGCTCAGCACGTTCACCGGATTATTGACACTCGATGATCTGGGCCAATTGGACCGGGTCGATCTGGACGCTGCGCGGCGGTATGTCGATTCGCTACAATTGTCAGAAGGAGGATTTCAGGGCGCCGCCTGGGATCCGGGCCACGATGTGGAGTACACCTTCTATGGACTCGCGGCAAGCGCGCTGCTTGCGCAAAGACAGTAAGGGCCGCTGATGGCTGACCTCGTCGTTTTCGACGTTTCCAAAGACTACCCCACTCGGTCCGAGCCGCTCCGCGTGCTGCGCGGCGTTAGCTGCCAGTTGAATGCCGGCGAGAACCTGGCAATTTTGGGGCCCAGCGGTTGCGGCAAAAGCACGCTGTTGCACATCATCGGCACACTCGACTCGCCCAGCTCTGGCCGCGTCTCACTTCAGGGGGCCAACCCGTTTGCTCTCGACGAGCCGGAACTGGCCGCCTTCCGCAATCACAAGATCGGATTCGTCTTTCAGGACCACCACTTGCTGCCGCAATGCTCGGCGTTGGAGAACGTGCTCTTGCCGACGTTGGCCAGCGGCAGCCCGAAGCCTGAGGCCGTCGACCGGGCGCGGATGCTGCTAGCGCGCGTGGGCCTGACCGAGCGGGCCGACCATCTCCCCTCGGAACTTTCCGGCGGCGAACGTCAGCGAACGGCGATTGCCCGTGCGCTCGTGAATCGGCCCGCGCTATTGCTGGCCGACGAACCCACTGGCAACCTGGACCGCCGTACCGCGGCCGAAGTGGCAACTCTCCTGTTGGAGCTGCAAGTGCAAGAGCACATGATGCTCGTCGTCGTCACACACAGCCTGGAACTGGCCGGCACGATGATGCGGCAAATGGAACTTTGCGATGGCAAACTCACCTGATCGCCCTACCCTGTCGCTGCGCGCCTTGATCGGGCACGGGTTGCGCTTTCATCGCCGCATCCACATCAGCGTAGCGCTGGCGGTCATGGCTGCCGGCGCGGTGTTGACCGGCGCCTTGCTGGTCGGCGATTCGATGCGTGGCAGTCTACGCCATCTTCTGCTCGATCAACTGGGGAACATCGACGAAGTGCTGGTGACCCCGCGGTTTTTTCGCGAAAAGCTGGCCGACGAGTTGCAAGATGCGCCGCGCTTCAAGGAGTTTTTCAGCCAGGCCGTGCCGGCGATCTATGTGCCCTCGACGGTGGAAAACCCGCGGGCCGGCGCGACACTGCGGGCCGGCAACGTCACGGTCATCGGTTGCGATGATCGGTTCTGGACATTGGGCACTGGCGGCCCCTCACGTCCGGCCGGCAAGGGCGAGATCGTGCTCAACGCTCCTTTGGCCGAGGAGATCGGCGCACAGGTGGGCAGCGAAGTGCTGGTGCGCGTCGGCAGCGTCAGCCAGATTCCTCCCGATAGTGCCCTGGGGCGTAAGATCGAAACGATTCGCACGAGACGATTGAAGGTTGCTGCGATCATTCCCGCCGAAGGACTCGGCCGCTTCGCGCTCTACCCCAACCAGCAACTGCCGCGCAACGCTTACGTTGCAACCGCCGCTCTGCAAGACGCACTGGAGCAGCCGGATCGCGTCAACGCCATCTTCGTGGCCGGCGCCGCGCACGACGACCAAAGAGCCGAGGCTCACGATGTGTTGCAAAATTGCTTGCGACCGACGCTTGCCGATTACGGAATCCAAGTTGCGCTGCACAAGCTCGGCTACGGACAGTGCACCAGTAATCGGATGCTGTTAGAGCCAGACGCGGTCGCTAGTATCCACCGGGCATTCGCCGCGCTGCGCCCCCAGAACCTGTTCACGTATCTGGCCAACACGATTTCTTCCGGCGTCCACGAAATTCCGTATTCCACGATCGCGGCCATCGACTTCGATGCCGATCCGCCCCTGGGTCCGTTCAAGTCGCGCGATGGCAGCCCGATCGGCCCCTTGCGCGACGACGAGATCGTGCTTAACACCTGGGCGGCCGAAGACCTGGGCGTCGCGCCGGATTCCAAGATCGAGATTACGTACTTCGAGCCCGAGAGCACGCACGGCCACGTGCGCGAGATGAAGGCCAAGTTCAGGCTGAAGGGGGTCGTGGCACTCGAGGGTTTGGCCGCTGATCCCGACCTGACGCCTCAAATGCCCGGTGTTACCGATCAGGCGTCGATCGGCGACTGGGATCCGCCGTTTCCTTTCGACGCCGCGCGGGTGCGCAGCGTCGATGAGAAATACTGGGACGAGTATCGCACGACGCCCAAGGCGTTCATTTCGCTCGCGGCCGGACGCAAACTGTGGTCCAGCCGTTTCGGTGACACAACGGCTGTCCGCTTCGCGCCGCCCGAGGGCACCAAGGTCGATGCGCTGGCGGCGCAAATCACGCTTCACCCGGCCTCGCTGGGCTTTGATTTCTTGCCGCTACGCCGAACCGGCCTGGCGGCCGCGACTGGTACCACGAGCTTCGACGGACTCTTTCTCGGCTTCAGTTTTTTCATCATGGTCTCCGCGCTATTGTTGGTTGCGCTGTTGTTCCGCTTGGGTGTGGAGCAGCGAGCCCGAGAGGTCGGCATCCTGCGAGCGGTCGGCTTGCGCGATCGGCGGGTTGCGGCCGTGCTGGGAGGCGAGGCGCTGGCCGTGTCGGCAGCCGGATCGGTCCTGGGCGTTGTCGCCGGCGTGGTCTATGCCTGGTTGATGCTGGTGGGTTTGAGCACCTGGTGGCTGGGCGCGACGCGCACGCCTTTTTTGCGGCTCTACATCACCCCCCAAAGCGTCCTGGTGGGGCTGGCCAGCACGGTGTTGGTGTCAATGGTCACGATCGCGTGGGTGCTTTGGAGGATGGACCATGTGG
>CAZUPX010000944.1:0-2366 GCA_964622155.1 uncultured Planctomycetaceae bacterium
CGTGTCGGCCATATCGGTGCCCGTAACGATCAGGTCTCCACCAATCAAGATTGATTCGACGGAAGCAGCGTCCAACATCTGCCGTGGTTCGAGCGGCTCGAACAAGCGACGGCGGTCCCGTTGACGTGCAGCGACTCTGTCCCGTTTACGGCGCATTCGGGTAAAATCCTCTTTGTACGTTTCATCCAACAGGCGACACGGCCGCGGCTCCCGCAACCGTATTTCTTCCACACGGGGGCGCCGATGCCCCTCGCAATGCGGGCAGTTTAACCTCTGAGATTGGGGAATGCAACTTTTCAGTTTGCGCGGCGGAGACGCACACCGATAACTTTCGATATGATCGCGAATAAGACGCGCCATGGCTCGCTCGATCAAGCTCGTCGGATTGGATTGCGGGTCGACGACCACTAGCGCCGTCGTCGCTTGCGCGCGCGTCGGCCTCGGCGCATTGGGCCGCATTGAGATCAGCCAACTCGAACCGATCTTTCGCTCGGAAATGGTGTTCACTCCCTTCGTCGACGACCAGATCGACGTCGACCGTCTGGATCGTTATCTCGACGAGTGGCTGGCCGCGGCGGAAAGCGTGCCGAGCGAAATCTTTGGCGGCGGCGCGCTGGTGACTGGCCTGGCGGCTCAGCGCACCAATGCAGCCGCAGTGACCCAACTCATCGAAGCCCGGCTGGCCGACTCGGTCGTGGCCACGGCCGACGACCCGTGCCTCGAATCGTGGCTGGCCTTCATGGGCAATTGTCACGCACTGTCGCTAGCCGATCCCGAGCTACCGATTTTGAACCTCGATATCGGCGGCGGCACCACCACCCTGGCCCTGGGCGTCGGTGGGCAGGTCGTGGCCACCGGTTGCCTGCTGGTCGGCGCGCGGCACTTTCAATTTGTGCCCGGCACGTACGAGCTGACCGCGCTTTCGCGCCAGGCTGCCGCGCTGGTTGAGCAAGTGAAAATCGAACGCCGCACAGGTGATACGCTGGAGACTAGCGAGGTCGAGGCAATTGTCGATTGGTATGTCGGATTGATCGAGGCCGCGGTCGAAGGACGCCTGGATACGCTCGATAGCCCGATCCATCGCTTGCACGTGCAGGTCGCTCCGCGGTGGCCGGCTGGCATCACTCGACCATTTTCCATCACGCTATCCGGCGGCGTGGGCCAACTCGTCTACGACTACCAATGCGGCAAGCCGCACAGTGGCATCACGCAATTCGGAGACTTGGGGGGTGAGCTGGCCGCGCGCATCGTCGACTCGCCACAATTGGCACCGCTGATGGCGACGCTGACACCCGAGGGACTCGGCCGCGCAACGGTATACGGCCTGCTGCGACACGCGACCGCTCCGTCGGGTGCGACGCTTTACCTGCCCCACCCAGAGCGATTACCGCTGCGCAATGTGCCGATCGTCGCTCGCATCGGCCCCGAATCGAGCGACGACGAGATCGGCCGAGCGGTGGAGCTGGCCGCGCGCAGCGCTGTGGCCGCATGCCTGCGGGTCGATCTAAGCGAGGAAGATGCGGCGGCGGTTCGACATCTGGGCGAGCGTTTGGGACGGGCGCTGGTATCGCTACCGTTTCCGCGAGATCGAACCTTGGTCGGACTCGTGGAAGCCAACGTTGGAAAGGCGTTTGGAAACTTCGTCGCACGATGGGGTACGTTGGAGGTAGACTTGATCGTTGTTGACGAGGTCCCACCGCGAGACGCGCAATTCGTTCGGTTGGGCCAGGTGTGCGAAGGAGCGGTGCCGATTTCGTTGTACGGGATGCGCTGAACGCGCGGAGATGCATTCGTGAGTCGGAACTTGACGCCATTAGATGCGATTCATGTGCCGCCGCCCATTGCGGACGAAACGTATTCGATCCGCTTGTTCGATCGCGAGTTCACCTTCGCAGGGCTAAAGGCCCTGCTGGGCGCCGCCGACTGTAGCAAGGCGGGTGATCGCCACGCGGGCCTGGCAGTCGGCGATGAGCTGACCCGAGAAGCTGCCCGCTCGATCCTGGCATCGCTGACGCTTGCGCATTTATTCGATCATCCGCTGACCGACGACCGCGGTCAGGTCGATTCGGTGATGCGCGTCAATTACGACGTCGACCGCGACGTGTTGGCGTCGATCAAGCACATGTCGGTCGGCCAGCTCAAGGACCATCTGCTGCGCGCAGGCACCGACTCGATCGCTCCGGTCGGCCGAGCGTTGACCGGGCCGATGGCCGCCGCCGTGGCCAAAATCTGCGACGTGCACGAACTGATCCTGCTGGCGCGAAAGATGCCCCGCATCAGCCAGGCGCGCACCACGCTGGGAGTGCCGGGCACGTTGGCCTCGCGCGTGCAGCCGAACCATCCACCCGACGACTTGCGGGGGGTGA
>CAZUPX010000945.1:0-3502 GCA_964622155.1 uncultured Planctomycetaceae bacterium
ATCATTGGGCGGCGAATATAAGCCTTCGCCCATTGCGGATAGCGCGTTCCAGTTTGCTACAGGGTACCCAGCCACCGGCTCGGAAATGTTCACGGAGCCAGACTGCGCCGTTCCGATCGCGTCAAGCGTCTGGTTCATTACCGCGGCGATCGTGTATTGGATGTCCGGATAGAGCGGCTCGGAGGGCGTCTTTCCATTGTTCAGAATTTGAACCTGGTTCGGCGTGCTCGGATTTGCGTTGGGTGTCAAGACGATCTGGCGCACATTGGTAATCACGCCGTCTTGATTGGTGCCATTTGCACTAATGGTTTGCAGGCGTCCGACTGTGTTGATGTATTTGTTACTTGCAACGTCATTGAGGCCAGCCTGGCCGGCGGAGCCAACAACCGCATAACGGCCCGGGAGTAACGGCGCCACCGGCAGCGTCGTGAAATAGGGCTGGCCGTGTCCAGTGATTGCACCGGGGTTGGCGAAATAAATGCTCCGCTCAATTTCGTCGCCGGCCGGAGGAATGGCAATCGTGTTGCTGGTTGTTGGCCGATTCACGGCGATAGGGTCATCCGGATCCTTCGGTTGCCCGGTGGCCAGAACCGCCGTCCCTTTGACGATTAATAATCGCCAAGTAGGCGTACCGCTGGCGTTCGTCTGATTCAGAAGCACGCCCGAGGCCAGATTAGCGGTCGTGTCAAGAGTCGCAAACTCGCCAGACGACTCGGTCGCGGTGGGGTTTCCGGTGGCGCTCAAAGTCGAACTTTGCGTCGTCCAAGGGTTGTAAAGCTCGACGAACAGCGAGCCGCGAGGACGCAGCCGCTGGTCGAAGTCAGTATCTTTGTTGAGTGGCACCGGCGGCATGTTAACGACATGTTGCGAGATTCCGCTCGAGTCCGTCCCCAAATCCTCGGTTCGCCGATCGTGAAACGCCAAGGTCTCGGTAATGAGCAACTCGGGTCGCTCACAGCCCCACACGACGGCGGTATCGCCGCCATCCGGTGTCGTTGGATTTCCGTCGGCAGTCCAGCCGATTACGAACGGATGGATCGTGTACTCAAAAAATGTCATGATCGAATCGCGGTCGCGGAAATCGACAACGTTGACTGCCCATTGGGCAATCCCGCGCGCCGTTTCTGTCGCGTTGTCCGGCCCCTCGCCGTCAATCAAAAACGTCGAATTCTGATCGATCAACAGCATCATCAAGATATACAGGTGCCTGGCGTACAACTGTCGTACAAGGAGGCTATCGGTTGCATTCACGGTGCCATCGTAATTCACGTCGATCCCGTTCGTGTAATTGGGCGCGACCGCGCCGAACGCGGTCGGTACATTGCTAATCGCTGAATTCCAAATCGCGGCCTCGACCTCGCCCGGCTCATCGACGATCCCATTACTGTTGTCATCGAGGCCATTGCCGAATGGGCGGTTAATGTCCAGCCGTTGGCCGGCCACCAATTCCGGAGGCAGCATCTTCTGGAGCTCGGCGGCGATATTCGCGGGCAGAACGCCGCCTTGCTTCAGGCGCAGCGTCAGCAAGTCGGTCAAGTGCTGTGACACGGGATAAACGCCGGGGGTAACAGTAACTGCGGCACTGCGCATGTCGCGCGTCGGCAATATGCTCGGGCTGGGCAGATCGTTGCTGTCCGTGGTGACCATATTGGCAATCACTCCTGGCGCCAACGTACTCGTGCTTAGCAAAGCTCGCAGCCGGTCGGGAAGCGCGCTGGCGTCGATGTCGTACAGCCGCAGAATGCGTTCGAGTTCCGCGGCCGTGAACGGACCATCGATGGGATAGGACGATGCCGTGGAAAACGTCGCCGCACCGCGAATGGCGCGCCGGCTCAAGTCCAATTGGTAAGGGTTACCGATCAGATCGTAGTTATTGCCCATGTACGGCGTGAGCGGTGTGCCACGCACGTCGAGTGCCACGAATCCACGACCCGCCAAATCAGCCGGAGTGCCATAAGCGGAAGGAGCGCTGGGCGCGGCGGGATTGGGAAATTCATATTGCTTGATCGCGCTCAGCGGATCGTTGACGCCCGTCGTACCGGGATAGGGCGGCAACGACGCCAGCGTGACGGAAGAATTCCAGTTAGGATAGCCGGTCGCCACGTTCGTTGTGCGATTCGGCTCGCCGTATCTTCCCGGATAGGTTCCGTTGCCACCCAGAAGGGCTGCGTAATTCGGGTTCGGGATGGTGAACCCGAAAATTGCGCCGCCCAGATTGATCTCCGCCGGACCATATCCCTGGCCGCGGATCAACGTTGGCGCGGCGCCGCCAGCGAAGGCCGTCGCCGGAAGGGCCGTCGGGGCCGTTATGTAGGCCGGTTCCAGTTGCGCCATGCTGCCGTGCGCATTGACATTCAGCCGGCCGTCGAGGTCCACGCAATAGATCGCCGCCAGCGGCTTGTAGCGCCGACCGTCGGGCGCGGTCTGCACCGGCAAACCCACGTCGACCCACACGCTGTCGGCTACGCCGTCGCCCGTGTTGTCGACGTCGTAGGGACCGTTGACGGCGTCGAACGTCGGATTGCTGCCGGTGAAGTTGGGATGATCGGTCGCACTCTGCACCGGCCGCAGCATGATCCGGCGCAGCAAATCGGCGGGCAGTTGCTTCCAGGAGGTTTTCGTCGCATCGACCGCCGTCATTTGCGCGACATAGTAATTGATCAGATCGGGTCGATGCAGCGAGGGGAGAATCTGCGACGAAAGGATGGCATTCAGCGGCGAATAGGCCAGCAGCATGTTCTGCGGATCGGACGCATCGTAATCTTCGTCGGCGCCACCGATGCCGCCAAAGGTCGGATAAGTGCCAGTGGACACAAAATATTTTCCGTTGGGCAGCAGGGCCTGGAAATAGGGGCCCGGAGGAACCGCGGTGGGCAGGGTGCCGTCGGCGGCGTTCAACAACGTGGGCGCGGTGGCCGATGCCGCCGGATTGAATCCAAACCCAGTGCCGTTGAACGGGCGGCCATTGATTACAAAGCTGCGGTTGGCCGCGTTGGCTTTGAACGTCGCGAGATCGACCCCTTCTGGCGCCATCACGCGAGCCGTAAAGCTGCCAGCCGTGTTAATGCCCCACCCGACGATTCGCACACTTGTGTTGGCAAATTGCCCGCTGGTGACCGTCAATACGCACCCATTGAAGTAGCCGGACACCTGAATTTGTGGCGCTATCCCGGTCGTGGTCGGGTATTGGGCGTAGGTGCCAGTGGCGGGGTCGATCAGCATGTTCTTGATGTTGCTCAGGTTCGTCATGTCCAGAAACTGGGTGGGCGTAGCGCTGCCTGAGGGGACATAGTCGATCGTACTCAGCGTGCCCGTCACGCCGTCATTCCCGTACAGATCGGCCAGCAAGCTGTGATTCTGCAGGACGGAGTTCGGGTTATTCGTGTCGCGGACGATCTGGGCAAAGACTTCGTCGGCTTGCTTGCGGTAGTCTTCGCCGTATTGCTCGGCGCGGCCGGCGGCTCGCGAGCTGCGGCGATATTGCCCGGCCACCAGCATGAAC
>CAZUPX010000946.1:0-8193 GCA_964622155.1 uncultured Planctomycetaceae bacterium
ACGTCGATCGGCAGCTCGGCGTTGAGCTTCTGACCGTCCTCGGTGATGAACCGCACATACAATCTCAGTGCGCTATTCTTCGGCGGGGCAGCCGGCCAGGGCAGCTCGAACTGCAAGCCGCGCCCGAGGCCGGTGGTGTGAAAGTGCCCCTGCACTTCCTGCGCCGAGAAATCCCAACGAGCCACGCGCGAGGCTTCGCCCTGCTCGGACGGATCCATAAGCGCCACTGCGACGGCGCCGTTGGCCTTGACCAGACGGCCACTGGCGTCGCGAGGTTCGATCACGACCAGCAGTCCCTCGTCACCACCGTGGCCATCACGGTCGAGGCCCCCTGTCAATTGTTTGTTGATCACCAGTTGCGTCGCTTTGCCTTCGCGGATAGCGCCGCTGTCCGGACTCGGCGTGAGCCCCTCGGGCGGGGTCGAACTGGATTCGGGCAGCTCGATCGTAGGCGCTTCGAGCTTGGGCGTTTCGCCCGGTGCGCGGGGGCGCGATTTGCGCTCCTTGGCAGGCGGTTCCAGGCTGGGGCCCTTCGAATCGGAACCCGGCCCGCGATCGCCGGTGGCCAGCTCCTTCTTGAGGGAGTCGTTCTCGCGCAGCGTCGCTTCGTGCTCGCTCTCACACTGTTCGAGCAGGTACTGCAAGTGGTAGATCTTGTCTTCCTGCACGCGCAGGTCGCGCTCGAGCAGGACGGTCGCGTTGTGAGCGCAGCCACTTGCCATTACCAGCGCGCATAAAATAATCGGTTGCACCGTTCTCATGTCAGCCTCTTGCGACAGAAAACCAGTTGGCAGTGCGCCACACGTACCGAACGGCCGTGGACGCTTCGTCTCTTTACCGCGTGTCACCGGCTATGTGATGTGTTAGTTCGCCGGCGCGCCGCCCCACGTCCTGTGGGTCACTCGTTCGATCTACATCTCCGCGTTCGCGACGGGCCGGGGGCCCATATGCTCGATCACCTGGTCGATCAATTTGTACTCCATGGCCTCCTCGGCCGACATGAAGCGATCCCGATCGGTGTCGCGTTCGATTTGTTCGATGGGGTGTCCCGTGTGTTTGATCAGGATGTTGTTCAGCTTTTGCTTGATTTTCTTAAATTCCTTGGCGTGGATCATGATGTCTTCGGCGGTGCCTTCCATACCGGCCAGCGGCTGGTGAATCATGATCCGGGCGTTGGGCAGCGCGTTGCGCTTGCCGCGCGCGCCCGCCGTCAGCAAGACGGCGCCCATCGACGCGGCCTGGCCGATGCAATAGGTCGCCACGTCGCAAGTGACAAATTGCATGGTGTCGTAAATGGCCAGCCCTGCGGTTACACTGCCGCCCGGCGAGTTGATGTACAGGTGAATGTCCGACTTGGGATCCTCGGACTGCAAGAACAGCAATTGGGCTACGCTCGAATTGGCCAGATCGTCATTGACCTGCGAGCCGAGAAAGACGATGCGGTCCTTCAGCAGCCGGCTGTAGATGTCCATGGCCCGCTCTTCGCGGCCACTCTTCTCGATTACGAATGGAATCAGTGGCATTGTGATTGCCTTGATGTGCGATTTTGTCGAAGGCCGGACGGCTCGCGGGATCGCTGGGCGTGCGGCTAGTTTTTGTCGTTGTCCTCGTCGCTATCGGTCGTCATCGGCGGTCGCGTGAGGATGTCGTCGACCACGCCATACTCTTTTGACTCGGCAGCCGTCATGTAATAGTCGCGGTTTGTGTCCTTGGCGATCCGGTCCAACGGTTGTCCGGTGTGCTGCGATAGAATTTGGTTGAGCGTGTCGCGCGTTTTGAGGATCTCGTCGGCTTGGATTTCGATATCCGAAACCTGGCCGCCGACCTGGCCGTAGGGCTGGTGGATCATGATCTTGGCGTGCGGGAGGGCAAATCGCTTGCCCTTGCTGCCGCCCGCCAATAGCACGGCCCCGCCGCTGGCGGCCAGTCCCACGCAATAGGTGCCGATCGGACAGGTGCAGATCTGCATTGTGTCGTAGATCGCCAACGTGGCGCTGACGCTGCCGCCTGGCGAGTTGATGTAAAAGTGCACCGGCTTGCGGCGATTTTCGCTCTGCAGGTACAGGAGCTTCATCACGATTTCGTTGGCATTGCCGTCGTGGATCTCGCCCTGCAGGAGAATGATCCGATTTTCGAGCAACAGATCGCCAAGCGTCAATTGTCGCTGGCGTTGATATTCGCGATAGGCCATTGATTCGTCCTTCCGAAGCGGCGCGATCGGCGCGAGCCAAAATAAGAAATGTCGTTTGATCTTGACCGACGCGGGCCGCGACCCACGCTCGCCTCAATGCGCCTCGCGCGGCGCGCTGGAGCGGCGTATTATCCGCGTTCCTTCGACGCGCGCAGCGGCTCAGGTTCGGCTGGAAACTTGGCCTCCGGAATCTCCGATTCCGCTTCCTCACCGCCAGCCGCCTGGTCGATCGCCTCTGTTTCCGATCCCTCCGGCTTGTAGGGCACTTCCTTGAACTTTGCGTGAGACTCCACGAGATTGATGACTTTACGCTCGATAACCTGATTGCGCAGGGCGTCCATCAGTCCGCCTTTCTCGAGCCGCGCCCGTACCCGCCGTACGCTTTCTCCACTTTGACCGGCGATCAGAGCGATTTCTTCCTGGTAATCCTCGGGCGAGGCATCGACCTTTTCCTCCTCGGCGATGCGCTCGAGGATGAAGTGTTCCTTCAGCGCTCGCGCCGTCGATGCGGCGCTATGCTGCCGCAGGTCGTTTTCGTAGGCCTGGATCTCCTGGTCGCTAAAGCCGTTGCGGCGCATCTCGAGCACGGCCCGCTCCAGCTCGCGACGGCTCTGCCGGCGCAATAACTCGGGCGGAAGCTGCCAATTGGCCGATTCGGTCAGAGCAGCCGTGATCTGTCGCCGTGCCTGCTGCTGCTGGTGATAGCTCAACTGCCGCTTCAAATCCTCATCGATCGCGTCGCGCAACGCTTCTTCCGACTCGAAACTGCCCAACTCGTTGAGCAGCTCGGGAGTGATCGCGGGCAGCTCTAGCTTCTTCACTTCAAGCACCTCGAACACCGCCGTAATCTCCTGCCCGCGCAGCGATTCGTTGGGCGCGTCCTGGGTGAGCTTGGCCGTGGCTTCGCGCGTTTCGCCGGCTTTCACACCCTTCATGATCTTCTCGAAATTCGCAATCTTCCCGTCGCGGAAACTCAGCACGGGACGAATGCGGATAACCTCCTCCTTGCTACTCGACAACTCGACGGCGCCGTTTTTGAACGTCAAGTTGCAACCGATGTAATCGCCAGAGGCCGCCGGCCCGTCGAACGGCAACAGCTTGCCGTGCCGAGCCAGAATCTGCTCCAGCCGGCGGTCGACGTCGTTTTTCGTGAACTCGCGCACCGGCCGCTCGATCGACAATCCCTTCCATTCGGGAAGATCGAACTCCGGCCGAACCTCAAGGTCGAACTCAAAGGTCATCGGCCCATCGTCGGGAACCACGACGGCCGTTGGATCAAAGTCGGGCTCGCTGATCGCCGAGAAGTTCTCGTCGTCGGTGATCTGCGTCATGCTGTCCATGAGCAGCGAGCCTTTGACCTGGTCGGTCACATCTCTGCGGAATCGTGATTCGATCAGTTTGCGCGGAGCGCGGCCGGCGCGAAATCCAGGCACCGCGGCCGTCTCCATTAACTCGCTGAAAGCGTTGTTGTAGTAGCGCTCGATGTCTTCGCGCGGAATGGTTACCGTCACGTGGCGCTGGCAAGCCGACGGACTGTCGACCTTGATCGACAGGTTCAGCTTCTCCTGTTCGGCCTCGCCCTTTTCCTCGACGTCCAGTTCGTCCGTATTTTTTTCAGCAGGTGACATCAACAGCTCGCGCTAGCGCGGCGCCCTAACCCTGAAGGTCGAGGGCGGTCAGGCGCCGTCCAAGGTAAAACGGTGAAAAGATACAAACTTGAAAAGCAATTTCCGCTCGTACTCGTCGCGGTCGTTCGACGTAACCGTCGTGAGTTTAATGAGCGGGTGATGGGACTCGAACCCACGACAACGACGTTGGCAACGTCGTGCTCTACCAACTGAGCTACACCCGCACCGTAGGGTCAATTCGTCAAGCGCAAGCCGATCGCAATCCCCACTCCACCCCAACGCGCACGAGTCGCCCACGATGACTGGCGATGAACGGATTATAGGGGCCTGCGGCAAACTGGCAAGGTCACTTACCGCTGGCGGCAGCCTATGATAGCACGACCTTAAACGTCAAGTGGCAAAGACTTTTTTCATCTCGTTTTCGCGCGGTGACACCGTGTAGCTCGCCTACTCGTATTCGCTGGCGGTCACCAGGGTTCCTTCGGCTCGGGTCACCAGTTTTCGCACCACGCGCGGCTCGACCTGGTCGGCCAGAAATTGCACACTGCCGTCGCACAGCATCACGTGGGCGCCGGCCGAGTGATAGCTGAATATCTCGCCATTGGGGCCACAGTTCGAAAGGCTCCACGGGCAATCGACCGGACCGCCGGGCGGGGAGACGTTGTTGTTGACCACACCCTTGAGATTGCCCGGCGTGGCGTTGTTCGGTCCCGAGATACCGCAGGCGTTGTCCGGCTCGGCCCAGCGGTTCATTGCCCGGTGGCCACTAGGGCTCGGTGCGTCGGCGGAGTTGCCCGCGGCAACGACCGGATCGGCGACGGCCGACGAAATGTACGGAAACTTCGTCTCGTAATTCTCCGGGTTGTCTTCGATCATCAAGATCGTGTGGCTCGTGCCGTCAGTGATCCGGGACATTCTTGTGCCACCCAGTGCCAGGGCGCCGTCCATCCGCGTTGAATTATCCGAAACCCCAGAAGTCGGATGAATGTCGGTGTGGACGCTCGGCACATAGTCGGTCTGACCATATCCCTGCGGGTCATCCTCGGCGCCGGCGTTGGTTGGACACAACAGGATGGGAATGCGTGACTTGGCGGCCGTCTGATTGCCGGGCCAGCGCTTGTCGTTGTAACCGTAGTTGAGGTTCATCAGGTTTGCCGCAGAGGCATATTCGATAAACGGCAACAGCGAGGTGACCGTCGAATGCAAGTCGTAACCGGTCTGATTCGTGCCCGAGATCGTGCCTTGACCGCCGGACGGAAACAGTCTCCTTGACGTCTCGAAGTTCTGAAGTGCGACAGCCAACTGCCGCATGTTGTTCTTGCACTGCGACGCGCGCGCAGCCTCACGGGCCGATTGGATCGCAGGCAGCAAAAGCGCCGCCAGGATCGCGATGATTCCAATCACGACCAGCAGCTCGACCAACGTGAAACCGCTACGAGGCGGACAGTGGAGATCATTTATTGAAGGAATCACGGCGGGTTCTCCAAACGATCGACTGAAGAACACTCAAACATGCCAAGCACGATGGCGAGCGCGAGGTCGACATCGACCTGCGGGCAGGGCGGGTAACGTCCGTTATTTTACAGCTACCGGCGACGGTTGCTAGAGTCGCCGCAAGATGTTTTACGGCGTTCGTTTGCGGCGCAGATTTATTTCACGCCGCCAAACGCCGCGAACACGCTGTTCTTGTGCAGCACCTCGACCGACCGAAAGCCGACTGTCCGCAGCAGCTCGAGTTGATAAACCAGCGGCTTGGGTGTGTCTTCCTGCTCGACGTACGCGTAGACCTTGTCTCGATACTCGGGTCCACCGAGCGACTCCAAGTACGCGCCGTATCGGTGCCACATCAGCGACTGCACGACCGGTGTGGAATGTTCGATCAGGTCGGCGATCCACAGCGAGCCGCCGGCCCGTAGCGAGCGATGCAATTTCGTGAACATCGCATGCCACTCGTCATCGCTGCGCAGGTGGTGCAGCACGGCGGCGGCCACGATCAGATCGAAGTGTTCAGAGGGCAATTCGATCGCGCGGATGTCGCCTTGTATCGTGTGGACCTCACGCGAGGTCTTTGCACTCACGCGCTTGAGTGCCCGATCGAGCATTGGCCGGCTCAAGTCGACCAGCGTCACCTCAAGGTTTGGCAGAAACTCCAGCAGCTTGAGCGAATAATTGCCGGCCCCGCAGCCGACGTCGAGCAAATGCTTAGCGCGCGGCGTCACGGCGGCGGCCGAGGCGGCGATCAGATCAAGCACCAGCGGAGCGTCGATGGCGGCAGACTGACCGGTTTCCAGATTGCTGAATCGCTCGACGTCTGCGTCGAATCGCGCCCGAATTTCATCGACGGAAGATTTTTTACTTGGCATGCATGGGACCGGCAGGGTGCGAGTGAGGTCGTCGAAGCACAAGCTGGCCGCTCACTCGCGGCGGCGCTGATAGCGGCGGCTGGCTTCTTCCAACGTTCGCCGCTCTTGTTTGGACAGGCTGGCTTCTCCCTCGCGGCTGATCTTTTCCAGGATCTCGTCGACCTTTTCGCTCAGGTCTCGGTCATCGCCCGAGGGATTGTGGATTCGCAGCCGGGGCCGCAGGCGGAACATCGAACCCGACAATCGTCGCGGGATCATCCGCCCAAAGTTCATGCCGGTTTGATAATAGATTGCTCCAAATGCCGCGCCCGCCAGATGGGCCACGTGGGCGACTTGATCGCGCGGGTCACCCAGCCCTGACAGGTCACCGAGCACATACAGCCCGCCCAACGCCCATGCCGGCACGGGAAGAATGAACATCAGCAAAAAGGTGCGTCGCGGGAAGTGCAGAACGAAGAGGATCATGATTCCCATGATCCCGCCGGAGGCGCCGACTAACGGTGGCGATTCGCCGCCCGCCATAAACGCCACCCAGGCCAGGCCGGCCAACACGATCGCGACCAGATAGATGCGCAAGAACTCCGCCCGGCCGTAGATCACCTCGACGTCCATGCCAAACAGGTACAGAAAGTACATATTGAACAAGATGTGCCGCAGGTCGTGCGGATCGTGAACAAAGCCATACGTTACGAGTTGCCAACATTGCCAGGGTTTTTGAAACAAATCGGGTTGTAGTTCGCAGAAGTCAGAGATTTGATGATTGAAAAGCAGATCGGCGATCAGCACCGCGACGTTCGCGATGATGACATTTACGACCAGCGTGCGGCCGCCAAACCAGGGCCGCTGGTCGTCCTCGCGATAGTAGTTGCGATCGTAGATTCCCATCATGGCCTGTGACGGTGAAAAAAAGGCAGGCTACGCCAGCGCCGGCGGCTGATGATCTGGGCAAAGCCCACCAACAGCATGAATCGAGCGACTCATAAAAGATATCGCCGTGAGTGGCCCGCGGAAAGGCCGCGATTGGGGACGCCCGCGATGGCTAGCTGTCTGTTGCCGGCGGTAAGGCGCCCGATAGCCAGAACTCTACTGCGATTGAGCGGCCGCGGCCTGCTCGGTGCGCCGGTCGATCCGCTGGGCAGCTTGCAATTGATCGGCCGTCAATTGGGCTGCACGCTGTCGGGCCGTCGTGAAAACCGTTCTCAACGAGTTGCGCAATTGCTCCAACCGCTTCTCGAGCGTCTCCTGATACGTCGCTATCGCCTTCTGCTCGTACTGGAACTTTCCCGAGTCGGCGGTGAGGTTCGTCTTTTCGGTCTCGCGGTAGCCAATCTCGGCATTGGCCTCCTTGGTGGCGGCCTCGGTTCGCTCGATGTTGCTCTTGAGCTTGACGGTGCTGTCGGTCAACAGCGATCGCTGCACGAAGTGCTCGTGAAATAATACCTGGTAGTCGCGCAGCGGCCGGTCGGCTTTGGCGAACTCTGCCGCGCTTTCCGCTGGCAAGAGCGCCTGCCGGGCCGCGTCGTCGAGTGCCGCCAGGACGGCCGGATCGTCCACCGGCATCGTGCTATAGAGTGTCCACGGACCCTTGGCGGCGGCCAAACGCTTGGCTTGCGCCTCGGTAAGGGGCAAATTCGGCACGACTTCGACCGCCGGACTGTTGTCGGCCACGGTCGTCACCTTGAACTCGCCCTGATACTTGCCCCCTTCGGCTATCTTGCCCTGATCGAAAGCGAATACCACCGTATTGGCCACCAGTCCATGCTCGGGCGAAGCCGTCTTCAATTGCACGGTGCCGTCTTTCACTCCCTCCACGGCCACGTCAAACAGTACGCCGCCGCGTTCCATCGCCAGCTTGGCCAGTTGTTGCTCGAGTAGGTGAATGCCCTTGGGATTGGGCTGGCCGGTCATCGGATCGGCCGGTCCGCCTTCATTGAGCTGCTTGATCTCGTTGTCGAGGGTGGTCAACTGTTGCTCGCAATCCTTCACCAGCTTGCGCCACGCCGCATGGGTC
>CAZUPX010000947.1:0-6560 GCA_964622155.1 uncultured Planctomycetaceae bacterium
CTGTCGATGTAGGGATACAGTTCGACCGTCAGCCAGCCATCATAGCCAGTGGCGGCGATGGCTCGCAGCGTGGCCTCGAAATGGATCGCCCCGTGGCCGGGGATCAAGTGCCGATGGACGCGCGTGTCGGCGATGTCCTCGATGTGATAGTGCCGCGTGTGAGCCTGCATCCGCGCGACCCAGTCTTGTGGATCCTCGCCGACGCAATAGGCATGGCCGATGTCGAAATTCAGCCCGACCCAAGGTGACTCGATCCGCTCGATGAACTCCAGGTATTGCTCGAAGCGTTCGATCAATAGGCCCGGCTCCGGCTCGATCAACAGCGTGACGCCGACTTGCTCGGCCACTTCGACGCACGGCATCAGCTCGTCGTAGAAGACTTGTGCGGCCTGGTGCCAGGTCTGCTCGGGCGTAAGGCGTCCGCCGGGCTCGGTGGTGATCCGCGGCGAGCCCAACTCGGCGGCAAGTTTCAGGGCCCGCTTGGTGTGCTCACGGCGGATGGCCCGGTAGTGTGGATCGGCGTCGATCCAACCCGGATACCAGTATGGCTGCCGCGGATCGCCGATTGCGTTCATCATGAAGGCGTTGACGTTCGAGATTGTCAGGCCGTGCTTATCCAGCGCCTTGCGGATCGAGTCCTTCCGTTCGGGCAGCAGCCCGGCAGGCCAGGCGTGCGGCACGTCGGCCAGGATTTCGATGCCCCGATAGCCCAAGCTGGCAACCTTCACGATCGCGTCCTCGATCGAGAAATGCATGTAGGCGTTGGAGCTGAAGGCAAGCTTCATCGGCGGCGGCGGGGCGGGAGGCGGGATTGGCTGCGGCAATTCTCAGCCGCGAAACGCCTATTGTAGTTTCCCGCGGCCTGCAACGAAACCGCTGAATCGCGTTGGATACCAAGCCGATCGGCCGGTTCAGTCGGACCGTGCGGTCGTTTCGCTCGGCTCGTCGACCGCGCGAGTCGGGCGCGGCAAGGTCGTGGCGCCGGTCAGCTTGATTTTCACGTTCATTGCGCCGCGGTTGTCGGTCAATTCGTTCCACGCATCGCGGCAACGCAGATACAATTGTCCATCGCTGGGCGCATGAAATGTACCATAGGCTCCCAGCGGAAACGGAGTGCTCAGGCCAAAGTCTTTCATCACGACCCCTTCCAGCTTCCCAGCCCCGTCGCGCTGGCCGTCGGCCGTCATTTCCTTGCTGTCTTTTCTAGTCTGCCAGTTGCCGCTCGCGCTGTAGTCGTACTGGCGACTGTCTGAGACGACGACGCCCGAGGGCTGCCAGCCGCGATTGGCCGCGACGCGCGACGACACCGATGTGCCGCCCGTCGGTTCTTTGAACTTTCGCTTCCAATCCCAACTGCACAAGTCGACTCGATAGCCCTGGTCGAGATGCCGCAGGAAGAAGCGATATTCGAACGCCGCTTCGCTGCGCATCGACCCGAACGACTCGGCAAAGCTCACGGGCTGACCGGCCAGAAAACCAAGACCCAGCGCGCGAAACCGGGCCGAGTAGTTGGGATTGTTCTCGAGCATATGGCACAAGGCCCAGCGCCAAGCGTAGTTCTGCCACGAGTCGGGCTTGCCGTTGGCCGTCTCGTCGGCCACGATCTCCGCCAGGGGCTTCGGGGCTTGCGAGCGAATGTAATCGATCACGATCGGATCGCAATTCACGCTTGTGTCGCCCTGACGCCAGTAGCGGCCCATCTCGGCCATTCCCTCGGCGTACCACAACGGTCCGGTATGGCCGAATGTCTGTCCGCAATAGGCGTGCACCGCTTCGTGCTGCGGAGTGCCGCGGTCGGCCGCCACACCGCCGCCGGCCAGCGGGTCGGTTCCGTATTTGGCATACACGATCGCCTTGGCCGCCACCGTTTTGTTGCCTTGGTGCAACGTCTGGACCACTGTGACGCCGGCCCCTTCGCGGATTTTTGCGTGCCCCTCGGCGGGCAGAGAACCCGCGGGCCACGCGGCCAGGTCCTTGACGACGTAACACTCGATGGTGCCCGTGGGAGGATGACCCCAATACTTGGATATCAGGCCCAGCATGATCTCCAAGCGGTTCAACAGGTCGTGTGCCTCTTTGGACGCCAGATCGGTATGGATCAGGAAGTGCGCACTCTTGAAATCGGTCGGTGCCCGTGAAGCGGGCGTTCGCACGCGCTGATTGAGCGGCACGTCCGACGGTCCCGGCGGTTCAACGGTTTTCTTAGTAGCTTTTTGCGCTCCGAACGCGTTGGACGTCAGCGTGACCGTCGCAGACGCGACCAGCAGCCATGCGCACGCGCGGCGCACCAGCGAGCAGCTCGTTCGACCACGTTTACGGGGCGCGTCATCGTTGTAAGGACATGTGCGCACGAGTGGCATGCCTTCGGTGAACCGTGCGTTGCCGGCGTTACTTCCTGGACGACTCGTTGGGGTCTTCCGGCGCGAGCTGTATCTATTCTACGATGCGATGGGCGGGGCTGCTAATTGCCTGCGTGGCACGGCCAGTTTCACAGTGTCTGGCCGTCCGGGTGCGCAAGCGCGCAAAAAGAACGGCGACCGGCGGGCATGTCGCCTCACCGGTCGCCGAGAACTGTCGCATTGGGCTACCGCTCGTCGAGCGGCTCGCCCGGCACCAAACTAGTCGGGCTTGTGGTTGACCTTGAAGGTGCACTGATACTGATCGAAGAACGTGACGTAAGCCGTGGCTTCGTTGTTCTCGAAATCCTTGACTTCCAGGGCGACGGGCTGCGTGCCCGGTCCCGTGCCTTCGCCAATGCGAGCATCGATCAAAGGCTTCTCGTCCGTGCCGTAGGCATACAGGTGCCACACGTCGTCGTCGGCGGTGTGCCGCGCGGCGAGGATCAGGTAGTTGACCTTGTGCTCGTTGCCGTCCTGGCCGCTGAAGGTGAGCTGGCGAATCTTGGCCGGGTCAACCGGCTTGCCGTCGATGACCGGCATGAACACGTGCGACATGAACAGGTGGGCCACCGGGGCGCCTGGGTCGCTGTTGACGCCTTCATTTTCCGGCGTCATATCCTTCTGCGGCACGATGATCAGACCAACCTGATCGAGGTGCACTCCGCACGCCTTTTCGACATCGGCGTCGATCTTTACTTGTGGTTTTTCAACTTTGTCGGCCTCCTCGACCAGCGCTTGGGCAAAAGCCTGCGCAATTTGCGGATCCAGAATTTCCAAGTCCTCGGCAATCGCCGAACCGGTGACCCACGCACACAGGGCGAGGGCGACAACACCCAAAACAACCGTCCTCATTCGAGACCTCCATCAATGCTGAAATTGTGGGAAATCTTGGCGCTTGCTGGACCGACCGGCGACACAACCGGACACGCTGGCCAAAAAGGGATAACTAACACAGGATACTCTCGTGGCGCGCGGCTGCAAGCGGTTGGCGTCCCAGCGGGCAATTTTTCTCGCCATACCCCCCCTGGCACCGCTGGGACGTTCCCTGGTGACTTTCCCTGGCCGTGGCTCACAGACCGCTCATAATCCCGGTCCACGGCGGCTAAAAGACGGCATTTGCCAGCGCGACTTGGACCGGTTGGGAATCTACCCTTAAAATGGTCCCAGGGTTTCAGGCGTGCCCATGCCAGCAGCCGAAATCCGATGGAAATTGACCCACGTTGGATCGTCGACGCCAGCCGCGTCGCACGCCGGTTGCGTCGGGTCCAGAGCACCACGAGGAGCCGCGACGATGGCCAAAGTCAACAAAACCGACGAACAGTGGAAAGCCGAGTTGACGCCCCAGCAATACGAGGTCGCGCGACACAAGGGGACCGAACGGGCGTTCACCGGCGAATATTGCAACCATAAGGAGCACGGCATCTACCGCTGCGTCTGTTGCGGCGCTGAGTTGTTCAGCTCCGACACCAAGTACGACTCGGGCACCGGCTGGCCCAGCTTCTATGCACCCGTCAAAGCGGACAACGTCGAGGTCGAAGTCGACCGCAGCCACGGCATGACACGCAGCGAGGTGATTTGCCATCAGTGCGGCGCGCATCTGGGCCATGTCTTCGATGACGGTCCGCAACCCACCGGTGAACGTTACTGCATGAATTCGGCGTCACTGCGATTTGAGAAGGGCCCGAAGGCCGGTCACTGACGTTAAATCTTCACCACAAAGGCACGAAGGGCACGAAGACGAAAGGACGCGCGAAGAATTCCTTGTCACGGGCAGACTCCGCGATTGGACGCTCGATTGTCTGTCAGGCTTTTTCTCCTTTGTGATCTTTGTGCCTTAGTCAGTTGTTAAACCCACGGCCTCTGGCCGTGTGACCCGAAGAGCTTCGGAGCGATGCGTGGTGCATGGGCCTGCCAGCCGGCGTAGGTTGTCCTTCCGGGAAGGCCCGTTGGGGCGGGAAGGAACGACCTATGCACGACTGGCAAAGCCTTTCCCACGTGCGGTGGGAATGTAAGTACCACGTGGTGATCATACCAAAGTTTCGGCGTCGCGTGTTTTACGGAAGTTTGAAGCGGCAAGTTGGGGCGATTCTTCGAGAGCTTTGTCGCCAACGAGGAATCGAGTTGCTGGAAGGGCATTGTCTGCCCGACCATATCCACATGTGCCTGAGCATCCCGCCCAAGTACAGCGTGGCTCACACGATTGGGTTTCTGAAAGGCAAGAGTGCAGTTCGCATCCACCGCGAGTTGTTGAAGGAACGACGGATGACGGGCTTGCATTTTTGGGCCGCCGGGTATTGCGTGAGTACGGTGGGCCTGGATGAAACGCGAGTGCGCCAGTACATCCGGGAGCAGGAGCAACAGGATGACCGGCAAGGTAAATTGGACCTCGAGTAAACCCAATGGCCCCAACGGGGCCTTCCCCATGTGTCAGGCCCCTTCGGAGGGGCCTTCCTAATACCACGGCCTCTGGCCGTGGTCGATTATTCGAGCAAAGGCCCAGCGGTCACTTGTCCCGCTGCTCCAAGTCGCGCCGGAGTTGCTCGACTTGCTGTCGCAGCTCCAGCATCATCGTGGTTTGCACATCAAATCTGGCGCGCTTCAGACCCGGCCCGTACTTGTAAAGGTACAGCAGGATCGACCATCCGCCGACAATCATTGCAATGCACATCAACCCAAAGCCGCCGAGGAACACCAATTGAGACATCGTGTACAGCCAACCTTGGGCGGTGTGTCTACCGGACAGATTGAGCATTCGAGTTTGCAGGGCGCCGGCGAGCATGATGAACACCCAGCTGGCGGCATACCCGATTAGCGCGATCATGATCGCACGGCGGATTCGCGCGGATTTGGTTTCCCACGATTCGAGATTAGCTTCCAGACTCATGCGAAACTCCTTCAATTGGTTTTCGTTGATGTCGGGATCCTGAGCCAGCAGTTTCTTGACGCGGGCACGATGCGATTCATGCTCAGCCACGGCCCTGTTCCTCCTCAATGATCTGGCGCAATGCTAGCTTCGCATAGTGCAGCCGCGACTTTGCCGTCCCTTCGCTGCAATCCATAACTCGGGCGATCTCGCTGACGTCCATGTCCTCCAAGAACCGGAGTGTCATCACTTCCCGCTGAATCATCGACAGTTTATCGAGCGCGAAGTGCACTAGCTGGGCGTTGTCGAGCAATTCCATTTCGTTGACAGGGTCGGGGGCGTCGAGAACATCGCTTCCAAGTTGCTCCACGACATTTCCATAACTCTTTCGGCGCCGCAGATACGTCACCGCGCGGTTGCGGGCAATCCGGTAGAGCCACACGCGAAATGCCGCTGGCGCCTGCAAGCGCCCCAGCGTGCGAAACACGTCGAGCCACACCTCCTGCAAGATATCGCTCGACTGATGAGCATCCTGGACCAGTCGGTGGACAAAATACATCAAACGTTCTTGGTAGGCGTCGACTAGCTCGTCAAACGCGGCCCGATCTCCCGCCTGCGCGCGAAGAACCGTGATTCGCTCGCCGAAGCGCTCCAGGTCACGGCTCGGTTCGGACGACACTATCCCGGCCTTTCCGCGACGCCATGACTGGGTCGCACACTATAGAAGTCGCACAGGAAGAACCAAGCGTTCAATGGCTCGGCGAGAAATCGCAAGATTCTCGTGTCCGGCTCGTTCGCATCGGTCGACGCCAGCAAGCATGGTCTAGATTAGCAACTGGCTGATCGGCTGACCCTCGGCCAGTCTGATCGGGCGGCCGGCGGGGGAGACGAGTTGCCTGGTCGGGTCGAGGCCAAGCGCCGTCAGGAGCGTGGCATGGATGTCGCCGATTTGCTTAGGTTCGTGCACGGTGCGACCCCCTTCGGGATCGGACTGGCCGATGACCTGTCCGCCACGAATTGGCCCGCCGGCCAGGGCCATGCTGAATCCGTGCGGCCAATGATCGCGCCCTCCCAGTCGGTTGATCGCTGGCGTGCGGCCGAACTCGCCACCCACCAGCACGATGGTCCGGTCCCAAGTGCCACGCTGTTTTAGTTCGACCAGGAGCGCGGCCAGCGCAGGATCGAGAATGGCTTTCTGCCGCGTGTGGATCTCGTGGTTATTGGCGTGGCTATCCCAGCCCGCGAGCGTGACCTCCACGCAACGGACACCGACCTCGATCAGCCGCCGCGCGGCCAGG
>CAZUPX010000948.1:0-2009 GCA_964622155.1 uncultured Planctomycetaceae bacterium
GATCCCTGACGAGAGCATAACCATCGCCGCTTGTCAGAGCGAACTTACTGGGACCAATTGATGCGCCTGCGAAAGCAACATCCTGAGTGATGGTGGACCCTCCGGTCACCGTCATCGAACCCTTACCGGATTCTCCGATCATTAGGGCGTAGCTCGCATCCCTCGCGTGCTAGCTGGTTGATTTCCAAGGAGTTGCGTCGGGTGCTGGCGCGAAGGTGAAGAAGCGGGCCTCCGCGGGTAGAACGGGTTGTGGTAGCAATCCTTCCCACGCACGCAGGAGGCCCGGCCATGATCGTCGCACACGAGCAAGCTTTTCTCAAGGCGCAGCAGCAATTGCAGACGCTGGAAATGTTCGTCGAGCAGGCCGCGACCGACGGACAACGCATCGATCAGGTGGAACGAGAACTGTTCAGGCAACTGCTGGCCCTGGGGCACACGTTGCTGGCGGCCTTCGTGGCCGCGCAAGGCGACGGCGACGCGGGCCCGCAGCTCGAAACGCCGGACGGCCGCACGGTCCGTCGGCTGAAAACCAAGCACGTCCGTCGCTACCTGTCGATCTTCGGCGAATTGCTGCTCCGTCGCCGCGTCTACGCCGAGCGCGAGAAACAGCAGATCGAGCGCGCCCCCTTGGACGAGCGTCTGGGCCTGCCGGCCGGCGAGTTCTCTTACGTCCTGGAAGACTGGCTGCAGCGGTTGTGCGTCAAAGAGTCGTTTCACGAGGCGACGAGCGACCTGCGGGAGTGGTTGGGCGTCGCGCCCAGCGCGCGGGCGGCCGAACAGATGAACCAGCGAATAGCCGAGCACGTCGAAGCCTTCGAGATGCAGCACGCCGCTCCGCCGCCGAGCGAGGAAGGCGAAATCCTGGTGGCCACGGCCGACGGCAAGGGGGTGCCGATGCGCCGTCCGCTGGAAGAGCGCATCCGTTGCGGTCCGCGACGCGTGAAAGGCGAGAAGGCCAACAAGAAGCAAATGGCCTATGTGGGTGCGGTCTACACGATCGATCGCTTTCGCCGCACGGCCGACGACGTCCTGGATGAGCTCGCACGGAAAGAACGGGCTGCCCACAGGCCCGCGCCGCAGCACAAACACGTCTGGGCCGAAATGACCCGCGTCGTAGAAGGCCAGTCCGTTCCGGGTCGCCAGCGGTTGTTCGTCGAGATGGCGATCGCCGCTCACGAGCGCGACCCGACGCGCAGAAAGACGCTGGTCTGCCTGATGGACGGCGAGGCGGCGTTGTGGGAAGTCGCCCGCGAGTGGCTGCCGCGGGCGGTGGGCATCCTGGACTTGTTTCACGTGCTGGAGCGATTGTGGCAGGTGGCCCACGTGTTTCACCGCGAAGGAAGCCACCCGGCAGAGCAGTTCGTCGCCCACCACTTGCGGCTGTTGCTGAAGGGCCAGGTGGGTTATGTGATGGGCCGCTTCCAACGGCTCCGCGACGAGCACGCCTTGCGCGGCTCGCGGCGGCGCGTGCTGTCGGCGGCCATCGGCTACTACCAGAACAACCGCCAACACATGCGCTACGACGAGTACCTGGCGGCCGGCTATCCCATCGGTAGCGGCGTGGCCGAAGGCGCCTGTCGGCACGTGGTGAAAGACCGCCTGGAACAAACCGGCATGCGCTGGACCGTGGGCGGCGCCCAAGCCATGCTCCACCTACGGACCACCTACCTCAACGGCCACTGGAATCGCTTCGTGAACTACCGCATCGAAACTGAACAAGCCGCGCTATACGGGCGCTCTGCGGCATAGCGGGATGCGAGTTACGCCCAAATCGTTTGCCGCTCAGATAGCGGCTGGTGATGTAGTAGAGAAGGATATTAGGCTGGAGTGTAAGTAATATCGCTCATCTAACTGCCAGTAATGCAAATCGTTGGATAAATATAAAGGCTCCAAATGAGAATTGCTTTATTATCTGACATTCACGGAAACAGTCTTGCATTAGATGCAACATTGGCGGATATCAAGACCGCAGGAATTGATGAATACTGGATTCTGGGTGATCTAGTCGC
>CAZUPX010000949.1:0-5915 GCA_964622155.1 uncultured Planctomycetaceae bacterium
CACAGGCTGTCGCCGCTGGCCAGCAGGTTGCCGTGGCCCACACCAAGCAAATGGACGGCGTCCTCGGGCAGGTAACTCTCCCAGAGTTGTTCGCCACTTCCGGCGTCCAGAGCGAAGATCGACTGACAATCGCTGGGTGCCACCAGGAGCATGCCGCGGTAGTACACGCAGGGGTTGAGATCGCGATAGAAATGCGCGGCACGGCGATCCTGACCGTCGGGACCGGCCTTGCGAGCTCTCGGATACAAGGCCGCCCACTGCAGCCGGCCGTCGCGCGCCGACATCGCGGCCACGGCCCCCAGGTTTGTATTACAGTACAGCGTGCCTTGTTCAAGCGTCAGCAAGTTGTGCGTGATTTCGTCTTGCTGGCCGTTGCCGGGAGTCTCCGCGGCGCAAATCATCGTCCGCCAGCGAAGTCGGCGCGTCTCGACGTCGAAACAGGCCACGTGCGATTGCGGGCGGACGTCGCTTTTGCGCATTGCCACATACACGTCCGATCCGTCCACAAGCGGCGAGCCCTCGAACGCCCACTTCTCGTCCAGCGCCCACCGCTGGTCCCCCTGCGCCGTGCGTTCTGGCAAACGCCAGATCATTTTTCCCTCGGCCGACAAGTCCAGACATACGAGGTAGCCGCTTCGTCCCTCGAGCGACTCCAACGGGCGACTGGTGATCGGCGATCCCATGCGGGCAAACAGCTTATTGTCGTGTACGGTCATCGTGTACCGCGGCGCACCCAGCCCCCGATGCATGCTGCGAGCCGCTGAGGCGGGCACCGTTTCGCCGGTGAAGATTTCGCCCGCGGCGCGCTGCGGATCGCTGCTCGGCCAGGCGGGTGTGCCGGTCTTCACGTTGAAGGCAAAGATCTGGTTCTGGTTGTTGAACAGCACCACCTCGCCGTGCACAACGGGATGATAGCTCAACAGCCGCTGCGAATCCTCGCCCACGCGGCGCAGGCTGTATGTGCGCGAGTTGATCGCGTCGGCCGTGACAGGCTCACCCAAACGAATCGGCTCCCAAGCCGCCGGGCCCAGGTCGAGGTTCCTCGCGGCGATCTTGCTGCGCTCGGGCGATCCGGCAAACGTCGGCCAGCCTTCGGTGGGCGCGGGTTGGGGCCAGCTTGCCGCGCTGTCGATCAATTGAGCCAGCGCATCGGCATAGACAACGTTGCGGCCGGCCAAGCGGCCCTCCGCATTGGGATGCAAGCGTGCGAAGGCACGCAGCTCGTCACGAGCCCGCTCGAGCGAGCCCTCCATGATGGACACCAACACCAACCGCGCGCGGACGAGGGCCAGCGGCTGGTCGGTTTGCGGATAGGACAGGCGCGTGAACGGATAGCTGCTCGCTTTCCAAAGCTGCACGAGCGCTCCTGCCGCCTCGTCGCTAAGGATTTCTCCCCCTCGCAATTCATAGAAGCGCGGCGGAGTCGACCCATCCGGCGCATAGTGCTTGCCAAGTAACACGACCTCGTCGCCAGCCGCCCGGCCGCGAGCCGCCTCAAACCGCGCGGCCATGATGCGGGCCGGCGGCGCCTCGATGAGTTGTGCCCAATGGCGACGTGCCTGACCATACCGACCTTGTTCCAGCTCGATTTCTCCCAGCGCCAACAAGGCGTCGTCGCCCCATGAGCTGCAGAACATCTTGTCCACGACGTCGGCAAGGCGCGCTGCGCTGCGCTGGGCCAGGCCCTCCTCGTACCACTTCTGTGCCAGCGGGTCGACGCGCTCGCGATACAAAGCCAGTGCGTCTGAGGGCAGCGATGAAATTTGCAGGTGGCAAAAATCGGTCAGATTGACGTATCGTCCGCGAGACAGCGGAACCAGCTTCGATCCGTGGCTCTCCATGACCTGCCGCAGGGTCTCGACCGCCTCGTCCCACTGGCCATCGGCGACGTAGGCCTTTACCCGTTCCAAGTGAGTCCGGACGGAGCTATCGGCTTCGTCGAGACTAACCGAGCCGGACAGTTCGAGCGGGCCGGAGCCGAACTGGGCCGATGCGAATTGCGGGGCAGAAAACAAGACGAGCCCCAGGGCCCACAGCCCCGCTGCCGCACTGGCTCGGCAGAATCGGCTCATGCACACGGTCCTTTGCGTGCGGCTGGGGCGCCAGACGTTGCTGCAAAGTGGCCAACGCCGGCCGCAATCGGCTGGGGGCGCGGCAGGTTGTCGACCAATAACGCGTTACGCAGCCGTTAGTTAGGAAAGCTCTATTGATTATAGAAAATGCGCGTGTCGGCGGAAAGAACGAAATCAGGCCACGGGCAGCTTGCCTGCTCCCCCAAGTCGACGGTGTCAGCCAAAGCTGTGCTCGAAATTGAGCCCCCGCGGGCGAGGGGCGGACGGGACCAACAAGCGGATTCAGCGGCTGTATCCCTCGACCATCCGGCCGATCAGAAACAGGCACACCGACGCCGCCAAGGCGCTGAGCATCTGCCCCAGGCTGATGGCCTCGGCCAACTGCATGACCATCGCCAAGGGTGGGAAGGCCAGGCCCAGCACCTGCATAGTGCGGCCAATCTTGCGCATCGACGATCTCGCGGCACCACCGACCTATCCAGCGAACAGTGAGGGCCTATCATAGTTGCGACGTCGTGATCGCACCATATTGGGCCGTGCCCGCCATGTACGCACCCGAGAAGGCATCGAAGGAACCTTGTCGCGAGAGCCGACCAACTTATCTGACCATGATGGCTCGGGCCTGGCGCTTGCGTTGTCCGCGGTGCGGCCGCGGCCCGCTATTCAAGAACTGGCTCAGCATGTATCCGTACTGCAACTGGTGCGAACTGCGTTACGAGCGCGAGCCGGGTTACTTCCTGGGGTCGATTTACGTCAACTACGGCATGACTGCCCTGCTGGTGACGGTGGGCTATATCGGACTGGTGAACACCGGGACCACGACACCGCGAACGGCACTGTGGAGCGTGGCTGCGATTGCCTTTGTGTTTCCGGTGTGGTTCTTTCGCTACGCGCGCAGTCTGTGGATGGGATTTGACCATTTTTGGGATCCCACGGCCGAGCAAGTGGAACAGCCACCGGCGGATGACAATCGGCCAGTAAGCGATGACGATGTGGGTGACGGCTGGAATGACCGATGAATGACAACGCGTGCACACGATTATTCCGTCACGTCCGCATCCTGCCCTTCGGTCTGCGGTTGCTCGGCAACCCGACGCTGCTCGCGTTTGACCGTGCGGTAGGCCATGAAGCCGAACGTGCCGACGATGGCAAAGGGCATCGACATCATGAACAGGATGCTGTAGTAGATGCCGCGAGCCAGGTCGCCCTGCGAACCATCGCTCAGCGCCTGACGACAACTGGGACAGGCCGAGGCGACGTTGGCTACGCCGAGGGCCGTCGCCAGGCATACCGCCGGAACGATCACAAATGAAACGGTTCGGCTAAGTGCCATGGCACATCACCTCGATTCGTGAGGGTCTTGATCGGCCGTGGCCGTTACGGACCGAGTGATTATAAGGTCTTGGGAAGACTCCGGATAGAGGTGATACAGCATGACATAGATGATCACCCCAGTGATTGACACATAAAGCCATATCGGAAAAGTCCAACGGGCAAGTTGACGATGTCTTTGCCGCCGGTCTGTTAGACCAAAATAGATTGTCACGCCGGCCAGAAATGGCACCGTCGCGGCCAGCACGACGTGGGTGATAAGGATCGAATAGTACACACCCTGCACATTCGTCGGGCCGGCAAACGGCACGCTGCCAACTCGATAATGGTAAATGAGATAGCAGGTCAGGAACGCGATCGACACGCTGAACGCCGACAGCATGGAAATCTTGTGTGCGCGCTCGCGGCGGGTCTTGATTTGAAACCAGCCGACCACGAGCAACAGCCCGGCCAGGGCGTTGAGCGTGGCGTTGACGGTGGGCAACATTTCAACCGAGATTTCCAAAACGCTGTGTCCCCCGTCTCGCTGTGTGCTAGCCACCGCTCGTGGACTCCGATTTGGCATTTTCGCTTGGCTCTGTCGCGCCCGCCGGCTCGGCCTCAACGACGGCCAACAGCTTTTTCAACATTTCGACCTGGTCGGGCTCGGTCAAGCGAAAACGGCCGCGGACTTGACCCTTGCGGTCGACGACGAACGCTCGATCGGAATGCGTCTCTTTCTCAACCGCGACTTGAAACATTTCGTTTCCGACGCGACGGATGAGCTTGAAGTCGCCGGTGAGGAACGTCCACCGCGCGGGATCCGCTTTGAAGTGTTGCGAGTACTTTGCCAGCGCGGCTGGGGTGTCGTTGTCGGGGTCGCAGGTGATGCTCACATAGTGAACCGCACTTGCGGGATTGGTCTCTTGCAGGGCCGCCAACGCTTGATTCAGACGCCAGCAAATCGCGGGACAATTCGTGAAAAAGAAGCTGCCGACCCACACCTTACCCTTCAGGCTCGTGGAGTCAAACGGCTGCCCCGACTGATCGGTGAGCACAAAATCTTCGAGCGGAGGCCCGTCGGACGACTTGGTGGGCGCAGCGACTGTGACCGGCACATGGCCCGTCGAGGCTTCGCTTTGGCTGCGGCGCCAAGCCAGGAACGTGCCGTACATTGTGGCCAACACGCACGCCACGAGCATCCAGTACTTCGCGGCCGACGTGTTCATAGCAGGTCCCCCGTGGTGCGGCCGGCAGCCATCTTCACCGCCAATGCAAACATGACCAGAGCAAACAGAATGGTGATCGCCCAACAGGCGGCCAAACCTGGCGTGCCGGTGGGCAAGGGCGGGTCGCTCATCCCAGCATAGATCAGTCGACGCAAGCACGCCACGCCGTAGGTCAACGGGTTGAGCTGCATCACCAACGACAACGCCCATTGCGGCCATGGGGCGCCTGCCTCAAGCGGCGGTGGAGGAAAGAATGCTCCACTCAAAAGCCACATCGGCATCAAGAACATGCTCATGACAGCGTGAAAGCCTTGCGTCGAATCCATCCGCCATGCGATCACGAAGCCCAACGACGTCAGTGCCAATGACATCACCGTTACCAGCAGCGCGATTGCCGCCAGCGACAGCAGCGTAAAATGCAGGCCCAGCGTCAGGCCCAGTGCAAGGAACACCAGTCCCTCGACGATCGCCACCAGCGATCCGCCGATCACTTTGCCCAACACCATCGACCAACGAGGTATCGGCGCCACAAGCACCGACTGCAAGAAGCCCTCGCGGCGGTCTTCAATAACCGAGATGGTGGCGAAGATGGCCGTGAACAGAAGGATGAGCACCAGCGACCCGGGGAAGAAGTATTCGGCGTACGAAACACCCGCCGCCGCGTCGCCACCCAGGCGAAACGTGGGTCCCAGGCCGACGCCAAACAACAGCCAAAAGATGATCGGTTGTCCGATTGCGCCAAAGACGCGATTGCGCTGGCGGATGAATCGCACCCATTCGCGTTGGGCAAGCGTGGCGGCGGCCAACCAGGGACGCGCCGGGGAGGCTTGGGGCGTGGCCTGCTCGGAGAGTGTCTCGACCAGCGCGTGTGCCATCAGCGTGCCACCTCGGCGACAACCGCCTCGTCGCGCGGTTGCTGCCAAAAACGGTGACCGGTGCGAGCTATGAAAACGTCCTCCAGGCTGGGTTTGCTCAGCGTGAGCGATTCGATTTGACCGGGAAACGCTTCGACCAATCGTGCCACGAAACGATGGCCCTCGACCTGCTCAATCCGCAGTGAGTCGCCGACCACCTGTGAGTGGCAAGCGAACTGGTTGGCGATCGCCTCGGCCAGGCGCGCCGGATCGGCCGTGCGGATCGTGATCGAATCACCGCCGACCGTAGCCCGCAGCGCGTCGGGCGAGTCGAGCGCCACCAGTGTCCCCTCGTGCAGAATGGCAATGCGGTCGGCCTTGTCAGCTTCCTCGAGCAGATGAGTCGTCAGCACGACCGTGACACCGTGCTCGTCGCGAATCCAACGCAG
>CAZUPX010000950.1:0-2614 GCA_964622155.1 uncultured Planctomycetaceae bacterium
ATACCCCAGCGCCGGCAGCAAGAGGACGGCTCCCAGCGCTGTCGTGGCCAGCAACAGCCACAAGACGTTGTCCGGGGCCTTCGCGGCTTCGACGGTGATCGACGGGGGTACCAACAGTGGATACTGGGCAAAACCCCAGCCCCAGATCACGCTCGTGACGGCGGTCACGGCTCAAATGGCGGCCGCGTAGTAGCGCTCGAGGGCCAAGGCGTACAGCGACAGAAATCCGGCCGCGACCGACCCGCCCACCAGAGGCCACGAGCGCTGACTAAAGCCTTCCCACAAGAAAGCATCGGTCGCCATGTAGGCCACTCCGGAAAGGGCCAGCACGCCCATCCAGATGCCGGACGCAATCGCACGTTGACGCCAAAGCTGCACCAGGTCGGGCTCGCCGATTTGTTGGGCTTCGCGGGCCAGATAGACGGCCGCCAGATACGCGCACATGCCAACCGAGAAAAATCCAGTGAACAGCGCCAAAGGCGAGATCCAGCCGGTGAGATAATCACCCTCGAAGTGCCCGTCGGCCGAGATGGCCAATTTGCCCGAGGCCACGGCGCCAATGCTCGCGCCTAGAAAAAACGGCGCGGCCGTGGAGCCGATCGCAAACACCGCGGTCCAGATGTACTTGCGGCGCAGCGGCCCTTGAGCGTACGAGCGAAACGCAAATCCAACGCCACGAAAAACGATTCCAGCCATCGCCAGGCAAAGCGGCAGCCACAATGCCTGGCACATCGCCGAGAATGCCAGCGGGAACGCGCCGAACATCGACACCAGCACGAAAATCAACCACACGTGATTGGCTTCCCACACTGGACCGATGGCCGAGAACAACAGCCGGTGCTCTCGTTCCGAGGCCATTAGCGCGGTGTTGACCTCCCAAACGCCGGCGCCAAAGTCGGCCCCTGCAAATAGCGCATAAACCGTCAGCGCCACAAAGATCACAAGCAATTCCAAGATCTCAGGCACGCGAGTCCTCCGCGTCGGGAGCCATTGCCAGCAGGCCCAGCGCCCGAAGCGTTCCCAACGCAATCACCGTGTAGATGGCAATCGAAATCCCTAGCATCCAGCCGGCATACGGGGCCTGGGTTACCATATCGGCCGTGCGGGCCAGGCCGTGAACGATCCATGGCTGCCGTCCGACCTCGGTAACGACCCAACCCGCCTCCAGCGCCACAACAGATAGTGGACCGCAAGCCACCAGTAGCCACAGGAATTTTCTTCCTTGGGGAATCTGTCGTTGCAAGATTCCCGCGACGAGCACATACAGCGAGACCCCAGCCAGTAACGTACCGATGCCCACCATGATTTGAAACGCGATGTGTACGACTGCCACGGGCGGCGTCTCGTCGCTTGGAAAGTCGTCGAGCCCTTGAACGACCGCACCGCGATTCTGATACGCCAACCAGGAGAGCATACCTGGTATCTCGATCGCATATCGCGTTCTGCCAATCGATTCGTCCGGCCAGCCGCCGATGCGCGCCGGCGCGTTGGCCTCAGTCTTGAATTGCCCCTCCAGGGCCGCTAATTTGACCGGCTGAAACTCGGCGACGTGCCTTGCAATCTGGTCGCCGACAACAATCTGCAACGGCGCCATGACGCAGCCCATGACCAGGCCGAGTGTCATCGCGCGGCGATAGTAAGTCGATCGCGGCTCGCGCAGCAGACACCACGCATAGCAAGCAGCAATCACGAACCCGGCAACCATGTAGGCCGCGGCGATCATGTGCGCCGTCTCAGGCCCCGTAGCCGGATTGAATAGCGCGGCGAATGGATCGATCTCAACGACCCGCTCACCTTCCATGCGAAATCCGCTGGGGGTGTTCATCCAGGCGTTCACCGTCACCACAAACCACGCCGAGGCCACGCCGGCCAGCGCGATCGGCACGCCACACCACCAATGGGCCCACGGCGACAACCGCTTCCAACCGTAGAGATAGATGCCGACAAAGATCGCTTCCAGAAAGAAGGCAAAGCCTTCCATGGCGAACGGAAAGCTGATGACCGGTCCATAGCGGCTCATGAACGTTGGCCACAGGAGGCCCAGCTCGAACGAAAGCACCGTGCCCGACACTGCGCCAACGGCGAACAGCACCGCGAACACCTTCGACCAGCGGTGCGCGAGCATCAGCCACTCGCGATCCCGAGTTACCAGATATCGCCACTCGGCAACCAACAATAACACAGGCATGGCCACGCCGAACACGGCCAGGATAATGTGCGCGCCCAGCGTGATCGCCATCTGCCAGCGGGCCGCCAGCAAATTGAAGGCAGGATCGGCCGCCGCCAGCGGCAGTTGAAACAGTGCTGCAAGCATGACCGCAATTGTAAGAGGAAGCGGGCATAATCCAGAGGCGTCTTTTTTTGACCTCTGGCCGCCGCCGTCTGGCGTCAAGCTTGCCCAGTCAAGCTTGCCCCTACTTCCGATCTTGCGTCAACTTCGCGATCCTGGCCAGCATTTGCTCGGCCTCGGATGGAAAGGCCCGCGGTTCGCGGCTCCAAAAGTTGAGCGTGGCAGCCTGGCCGCCGACTTGCACCGGCACGTGCATGCTGGACGAAAAGAATTTGGCCATCGTTTGAAAGTCAGGGCTGGAGACTTCGGCGATGTTCTGATGTG
>CAZUPX010000951.1:0-2516 GCA_964622155.1 uncultured Planctomycetaceae bacterium
GCCAACTTTCTGGACGTCGGCGGCGGAGCAAACGTCGAGCAAGTCACCGAGGCCTTCCGCATCCTGCTGGACGACAAGAACACGAAGGCGGTGCTGGTCAATAGCTTCGGCGGCATCATGCGATGCACGACCATCGCCACGGCCGTGCTCGAGGCCTACAAGTTGGTTGGTTTCAACGTGCCGTTGGTCGTTCGGCTGGAAGGTACCGAAGTCGAACAAGCCCGCAAGATGCTGGCCGAGAGCAAACTGAACATCATCGGCGCCACGGACCTGACTGACGCGGCAAAAAAAGTCGTCGCGGCGACGAAATAGACGTGTGACATCGACGCGATGTGTTTTCATCTATCCCTGGCTGACGTTTCATGAGCATTTTGATCAACAAGCAAACTCGCGTCATCTGCCAGGGCATCACCGGCAAGGTTGGCCAGTTTCACACCAAGGGCTGCCGCGAATACGGCACGCAGGTCGTCGGGGGAGTGACGCCGGGCAAAGGGGGCGAGACGGTCGACGGCGTGCCGGTCTTCGACACCGTTGCCGAGGCCGTGAAGGCCACCGGAGCCGATGCCTCAATGGTTTTTGTTCCGCCGGCATTCACGGCCGATGCGATCCTGGAGGCCATCGATGCCAAGATCAACGTGATCGTGGCAATCACCGAGGGGGTGCCGGTCATCGACATGGTCCGCGTGTACGAGTTCGTCAAGCGCAGCGACTCGACGCTCGTTGGCCCGAACTGCCCCGGCGTCATTACGCCCGAAGAGTGCAAGATGGGCATCATGCCCGGCTACATTCACAAGAAAGGCCCCGTGGGGGTCATGAGCCGCAGTGGCACGCTGACCTATGAAGCCGTGTGGCAGTTGAGCAGCCTGGGCCTCGGCCAATCCACCTGCGTCGGCTTGGGGGGTGACCCGATCGTCGGCACGTCGTTTATCGATCTGCTCAAGCTGTATGAAGCCGACCCGGCCACCGAAGCGATCATGATGATGGGCGAAATTGGCGGCACGGCGGAGGAAGAGGCCGCGGCCTTCATCAAGCAGCATGTCACCAAGCCGGTGGCAGCTTTCATTGCCGGCCGCGCCGCCCCCCCAGGCAAACGCATGGGCCATGCCGGCGCGATTATCTCCGGCGGTAAAGGGACGGCCAAAGAAAAGATCGCGGCGCTGGAATCCGCCGGCATCGAAGTGGCCGAAAGCCCCGCCGACATGGGGACTGCGATGCAACGGGCGATCTCCCGGCGCAAGCGCTAGCCACCCCAGGCAGGCCCCCCATCCGAGAGGGTCGCCAGTGCCGCCTTCGAAGTTTTTGCGCGCGCTTCGGACGTCGCAATACGTTTATTCGATTGGTGGGCTGTCCGGCCCGTGCTGGATCTTCGAAGCAGGGTCCATCAATACGAGTCTACGTGTTTGTGTGGTTCTCGAAATCGTGCGACGGCGTTAAGATCGCGGTTGGGGCAACGGGGTCACGCAGCCGAAAGTGCATCATGCTTTCGCCTCTATTTTCCGATAGGTTTGGGCGACGTTCGGCCGCCCGACATACTATGACGCCGGTCTCGGTTTCGCCGGGCGTACAGTCGAAACGACCCGGACGCCGAAAGCGGGTACTCGGTCTCGAAGCCCTCGAGCCACGCTGGACGCCCACTTGGGCGGGCATTCCACCCTCGGTCATTTCGATCCCAATCAGCCCGCTCTCGGTCACTCTAAATTCCCAGAACGACGCCAGCGGAACTGCGTCGATCGTGTCGACCGAAATCGACTACTATTCGTTCACCGCCACGACAACTGGCACCTATACGATTTCCGCGACGACGCCAACGAGCAGTGTTGACACGGTTGTGGGTGTTTTCTCGGCCAGCGGACAACGCCTGGCATACAACGATGACATTGCCGGTGGCAACACAGACAGCCGGCTTTCGATCAGCTTTGTCGCGGGTACGAGGTACTACCTAGGAATTACCAACTACGCCACCTGGTCTCGCGGTGCTTACTCGTGGACAGTTGATGGTCCATCCACCGTCGCCGTTGATGATTCCTACGAGAATAACGATTCTCGCTCGACCGCGTACAATCTGGGAACGCTTTCGGCGACGACCTCTATCGGCCAGCTCGCGATGGCCGACACGCAGGATTGGTATCAGTTCACAACTGTTGGCATCGGGACGAGCGCCAACTCTGTCTCGATCAACTTTCAGAACTCCCAGGGCGATTTGGACCTGGAGCTGTACAACTCGTCGGGTACGCTGCTCGCCCGGTCGCAAAGCGCCAGCAATAGTGAAAGCATCTCGCTCAATGGCCTGGCGGCCGGCACATACTCGATCCGAGTCTACGGATATCTCGGAGCCTTCAATCCAAGTTACCGTCTCACGGTCAATCCACCGGCGACAACGCCCACAACGACCACGCCCACGTCGCCAGTCACGGCATTTCCCGAGGTCGCCTACTACGGCGGAACGAGCGATTGGAACATCAATGCGATCAATGCGCCCGAGGCTTGGGCGCAGGGTTATCGCGGGCAGGGCGTCG
>CAZUPX010000952.1:0-3510 GCA_964622155.1 uncultured Planctomycetaceae bacterium
TTTGTAATTCCCATCGTCCAGGAAATGCTTGAACCCGAAGATGATCATGCCGAACTGGGTGCCCCAGTCGCCGATGTGGTTGTCGGCGATCACGCGATGGCCCAGAAACGTCAGCGTACGCTTAAGCGCGTCGCCTATTACGGTCGAGCGGATGTGCCCGACGTGCATCGGCTTGGCGACATTAGGACTCGAGTAGTCGAGGATGACGGTCCGCGGCCGCGGCACCGGCGCGATCCCCAGCCGGCCGCTATCGAGAGCCCGCTGGGCGGCAGTGGCCAGCCAGCCGGTCTTGAGACGCAGGTTGATGAAGCCCGGCCCGGCGACCTCGGGCGGTTCGCACAGGTCATCGACCGCCAGTTTGGCCACCACTTCGGCAGCCACCTCACGCGGCGGCCGGCCCAGTTTCTTGCCCAGCGGCATGGCGAAGTTTGCCTGGTAGTCGCCGAATTGCGCGTCGCCGCTCGGCCGTATTAAGGCCAACAGCTCCTTCGGATCGTCGACCATTCCGGCCAACGCCGCGCGAAAACGATCTTGCAGTTCGGCGAGAATCGACATGGCGGTGGATCGAGAACAAGCGGCGTCGGAACATTGGCACCACGAAGTCAATTAACCACAAAGACACAAAGGTCACGAAGAAGCGAAGGAAACAGAGAAGTCCGGCGAGCGAACAGTCGCCAGTTAATGAGAGCGCGTCGCCCGTTCTCTTCGTAACCTAACGCCTTCTGTCTTCTTTGTGTCCTTTGTGTCCTTTGTGTCTTGGTGGTGAAAATGCGTTCGTTGCGTCGCCAAAAGCCCAAGTGTGGCAAAGGGGGTGAGAGCTACGCAACCCCAATCGGCGATCGCTCGCCGCGCGAAAGCTAGGTGGTCGCGCCGCCTTCGGAGACGACCGCACGCACGCTGGGCTCGAACGGCACGCGCCTCGCGCCGGTCCACAGGTGCTCCAGGTCGTAATAGCCCCGCGTCTCGTCGTCGAACATGTGCACCACGACGTCGCCAAAGTCCAACAGGATCCAGCGGCTCTGGGCGTAGCCTTCGATGCCCAGCCGGGTGTCGTTGAACTCTTTCTTGAACACGTCGTCGATTTCTTCGCTGATGGCGTGCAACTGGCGGCGGCTGGTGCCGGTGGCCAGCACGAAGTAATCGAACACGGGAGTCAACTCGCGCAGGTCAAGGATGACGATGTCCTGCCCACGGTTGAGTTCGGCCACGCGGGCCGCAGCGACGGCCCGCTCGAGACTGCGACTCGGCTGTTGAGCCAAATTGGCGACTGGACTTGCGATAGCCAAAAGGGTCCTATCTCCTTGGGGCCGTCCCGTGATCCACCTCCATATTATACAGCCCGGGGTGGCCAGCGAAGTGGCCCCCCGTAAGAAAACCAGGGGCCAGCGGGCGGGGTCCTTTGCAGCCCGCGGCCTGGGCGGCTATCGTAGGCTAATTCCGTGGGCGAATCTCCATTACTTTCAGTCGGGGTCGATCATGGGCGAGTGGGTTGAGGCCGGTCGGCGGGCCCCCGATTTCACCCTGCCGGCCGACGACGGCGCGAAAATCAAACTCTCGACCACGCGCGGCGGACCGGTGGTGTTGTACTTCTACCCTCGCGATATGACTCCCGGTTGCACGCGCGAGGCCTGTGCCTTTCGCGATTCTCATAAGGCCCTGGCGAAGCTCGGCGTGACCGTGTTGGGCGTGAGTACCGATGACGTGGCCAGCCACGGAAAATTTCGCGACAAGTACCACTTGAATTTTCCGCTGCTAGCAGACACCGACCACAAGGTGGCCGAAAAGTACGGCGCCTGGCGCGAAAAGAACATGTACGGAAAAAAATCGATGGGCATCCAGCGGTCGACGTTCCTGATCGACGCCGAGGGGAAGGTGGCCCGCGTATGGAAGAAGGTCAATATCGATGGCCACGACAGCGAAGTGATCGAGGTAATCCAGCAACTCGGCTAGTTTTTAACACGAAAACTTGTAACTTGGCGGCTCGCGGTTATAGTGTCGCGTGTCGGGTGTGTGGCTGGTCCAAGCAGACGAATCAAACGCATTCGAGAGGTCAAGGCACATGGTCGATCTAACGCGCCGACGGCTATTACAGGCGGCTTCGGTGGTCCTGGGCAATGCGTGCGTCGGTCCTCTGTTTGCCGCCGACGCGGGCAAGCCGCCGATGTTCACCAAAAGGCCATCCTTCGACCCCGCGGTGCTGTTCTTGACCTGGCAGCGCGACCCGACGACGACCATGACGATCCACTGGATCGGTTCGCGCGACGACGGCGCCAATCGCGGCATCTGGCACGCTAAGGAGGGCTCGCTCGATTGGCGCGAAACGAAGTGCGCCGGACGCGCCTATCCCATGACCGACCAGCAGATCTTCCGCAGCGAGCTGGCGGGCTTGGAGCCCGGACAGAACTATCGCTTCCGGGTCGGCTTGGACGGGGCCGAGAAGCGGTTTCGCACGATGCCCTCCAAAGCCACTGACGCGATCGATTTTGTCTCCGGCGGCGACGCCGGCATTGGCGAGCCCGCCCAACACACCAACGCCGTGGCCGCCTCGCAAGACCCGATGTTCGTTGTCATTGGCGGCGATCTGGCCTACGAAAACGGCAAGGACCCCAAGACGTTCCTGTCGTTCTTGAAGAACTATTCCAAGCAAATGATCGACAGCGAGGGCCGGCTCATCCCCTGGGTGGCCTGCATCGGCAATCATGAGGTGGACGGCGGTTATGAAAGGCCTCGAACTTCCGCGCCGTTCTTCTACTCGATTTTCGACGGCCTGTTTCCCGACACCGGCTTCGCCACGCTCGACTTCGGCGACTACATGTCGCTGGTCATGCTCGATTCGAATCACACCACTCCGGTGGTGGGCGAGCAGACCAGTTGGCTCGGCCAGCGTCTGAAGGAGCGCGAGGATTGCCCGAACTTGTTCGTCTTCTATCACGTGCCGTCGTACCCTTCGTTCCGGCCGTTCGATCTGGACGATCAGGAGCAGGGCACCGGCGCCGACAGCCGCAAGCATTGGTGCCCGCTGTTCGAGCGGTTCGGCGTCGATGCCGTGTTCGAGCATCACGACCACACCTACAAGCGCACCCATCCGCTGATCGACGGCCATGCCGACCCAAACGGGATTCACTACATCGGCGACGGATCGTGGGGCAAGCTCCGCCGCCCCAAAACGACCGCCGAGCGCCCGTACCTGGCGATCGCCAAGGAATCGTACCACCTCACGCTGCACCGCATCGAAGGCCACCAGCGCTATCACATCGCCCTGTCCGACAAGGGCCGAGTGATGGACATCTGCACGACGAAGAAGCGAGCACATACGTAGCAGCCTCACTCCGCCGCAAACTCGCGCAGTCCCGGCAGGCCGTCGAGGCTGGCGGCGTTGTGCTTGGCCTTGTAGGCCTTCTGCAGGTCTTCGCGCGCGAACAGGTCCTTGCGGTAGTACATCAGGAACACGTCGCCGTCGTCCGGGAAGCCGTAGATCTTGCCGCCCACCGTCATCTGGTTGTCGCGGTA
>CAZUPX010000953.1:0-5174 GCA_964622155.1 uncultured Planctomycetaceae bacterium
GCGAGCGAGCAAACCGTTTCACCAAGTTTGCTGGTCATGCTCGATACGGTTGAGGCGGTGGAGCGTGTGGCATTGCGAGAAGAACTGTTGCGGCTGGCCCGGCGTCCGCAGACTGGTCCAGTGCTTGTGATCCGCGAAAACGACCCAAGCGGCGCGATTGCCGAACTTTCAGCGGCTGTCGCCGCCATGCGATAAACGCGGCCCGAGAGACACCTTTCAGAGCATGAAGGCTTCCCAATCCACTTCCGCGCCGCACTTTGTCGCCGATCCGGTCGAACTACGGGCGTTGATCGCGCAGGCACGCGCTGATGGACGCACGGTCGGCCTGGTGCCCACAATGGGGGCCGTTCACGAAGGCCACTTGAGCCTGGTCGATGCCAGCAAGCGCGAGTCTGACACGACGGTTGTAACCATTTTCGTCAATCGGGCGCAGTTTTCGCCCGGTGAGGATTTTCACCGTTATCCCCGCCCGCTCGAAGCCGATCTCAAACTGTTCGCCGGGCGCGGAGTCGACGTTGTGTTTACGCCTTCTGATGAAACGATGTACGGCAACCGGCATGCGACGTTTGTTGAAGTCGGCGGCCCTGCCCTGCCGCTGGAGGGACAGTTTCGCCCCGGTCATTTTCGCGGCGTGGCCACTATCGTGCTCAAACTGTTCAACCTGGTGCGCCCTGATCGAGCCTACTTCGGACGTAAGGACTATCAGCAGTCGGTGGTCGTGCGGCGGATGGTCGACGATCTTGACCTGCCAATTCAGATCGAGGTTTGTCCGACAATGCGCGAGTCCGACGGCCTGGCGCTCAGCTCGCGCAACGTCTATATGTCGGCCGACGAGCGGCGTCGGGCCCTGTCGATCAGCGCCAGCCTTCGGCTTGCGCGGCAAATGGTCGAGCAGGGCGAAAACGACCCTGCGACGGTGCTGGGGCGGATGAAAGCGATGTTGGAAGCTGCGGATCTGAAGATCGACTACGTCGAGTTGGTGGATCCAGACACCTTGACGCCGATCCAAACGCTCAAGGGTCCGGCAGTGGCGCTTGTGGCCGCGCGGGTGGGCGCGACGCGACTGATCGACAATGAACTGATCGGATAAAAGCATGTGTCAGACACTGTTCGTCATTCCGCGCCAATTGTGGGGCGTCGACACGTTCGGCTTCGGCTGGCTGTTCGGCGCCTGGATCGCGTGCGCAGTGATCGTGACGGCCTGGTCGCTGCGGCGATACGGCTGGGGCCCAGACACGCAGGGCTATCTCTCGCTATTGGGCGTGGCCGCGGTGGGCATTGTGTTTGTGTTGCCCGCGATCAGCGAGCCGACCGGTCTGGCCATCCGCGGTTTCGGCGTGATGGTGCTGGTGTCGATCGTGGCCGCCAGCTTGCTGACGCTCCATCGCGGCGCACAACTCGGCCTCGATCTCGAACTGCTGCTGTCGTTGGGCACCTGGTTGTTCGTCGCGGGCATTGTCGGTGCCCGGCTGTTCTACGTGATTGAATACTGGCCGCAGTTCCATAAGCCCTCGCTGCAGGAAACACTCGCGGCGGTGCTCAATTTCCCGGAGGGCGGGATGGTCGTGTATGGCGCTCTGTTGGCCGGCGCCGCGGCGCTTGTGGTGTTCGTATACAAGCATCACTTGCCCGGCTTGGCGCTCACCGATCTATTGGCGCCGGGCGTCGTGCTGGGGGTCGGATTGGGACGGCTCGGATGCTTCATGAACGGCTGCTGCTACGGCGGACCGACCGACCTGCCGTGGGCCGTGCAGTTTCCGCCGACAAGTCCGGCCTATCTCGATCAATTGCAGCGCGGCGACCTGTACGTTCAGGGGCTGATCTTCAAAGGGGGTGGCGACGATCCGCCGGTCATCGAGAAAGTCGAGCCCGATTCACCGGCCGAGCGCGCCGGATTGGCAGCCGGCCAGCGCGTGGCTGCGATTGGTGGAAACAGCGTTGCCAGCGTCGAGCAGGCGCAGACCGAACTGTTCGGCACATTCGGCGTGGGCACGACCATCTCCATCCGCGTGGCCGGCGAGACCGAACCCAAGAGTTGGGCTATCGCGGGTCTTCCGCCGCGCAGCCTCCCGATTCATCCGACGCAGTTCTACAGCTTGATCGACGCCTTGTTATTGCTATTACTGATTTTGGCCTACGAGCCGTACCGGCGACGCGACGGCGAGTTGACCGCCCTGGTACTCGTGATTCATCCGATCTCACGATTCCTGCTGGAGATCATTCGCGTCGATGAGGCAGCGGTATTTAACACCGGATTGAGCATTTCCCAGAACATCAGCGTGGCAATCTTTGTGGGAGGCATTTTCCTGTGGGCTTACTTGTTATGGCGCCGCCCGATCGGCTGCGCGTGGAGCCCCCGACTGGCGATCGCCAGTTGACATCCATCAAAACCTGAAGCACGCCAACCGATTTCAATTGTTCGCCCGGCTGGCGGTTTAATGCCTTTTCTTTCGCAGAATCCGCTAAAATCCAGGTAGTCCGCCCGTTGGAACTTTCCGGACCGTTTAGCCGTCTAAAGGTTGGAGTTCGCGTGTGAGTGACGACGCCCAGCTCATTGACGAGGCGCTGGCCGGCGATTCGGCGGCGTTTGGGCAATTGGTCACCAAATATCAAGACCGGCTGTACAACACCCTTGTGCACCAGGTCGGCTCGGCCGAAACGGCCCACGATCTGGTGCAAGACGCATTCGTTCAAGCCTACCTGAAGCTGGAGACTTTCCAGCGTGCAAGCGCTTTTTACACATGGCTCTACCGAATTGCCTTCAACCTGGCGGTCAGCCACCGCCGCCGTGCCAGGGCGATGGTGTCGATCGACGAAGTGCGTGAAAAGCTCGGGCACGAGCCGCTGGACGACGCTCCTCCACCCGAGGCCCGGCTGGAACAGCAAGAACGGGCCTGTCAGCTTGAGCAGGCCCTGGCGGGCCTGAGCGATGAGCACCGGGCGATTTTGATCCTACGCGAAGTCGAGGACTGTGCGTACGACGAGATCGCCCAGATGTTGGACCTGCCGGTGGGAACTGTCCGCAGCCGTCTGCACCGTGCACGGTTGCTCATGCGCGATCAACTAAAAGGTATTTTTCAACAGGGGGCAAGCTAGCCGACCGTTGGCATGCCCGCGCTTGGCGGGCATGGTCACGCCTAATCCTGCCGTCGCGTGCAACCGAGTTAACTGAACTATGGATTCCCAATCCCGCGAAGAACTGTTGAGCGCCTATCTCGACGACGAGCTGTCGGCCGACGAGCGGGCGACCGTCGAAACCTGGCTGGCCGAAGACGCCGCTTACCGGCAGTTGCTTGATGATTTGCGCGCGTTGCGCAGCGGAATGCAGTCGCTTGCGCGGCACAAGCTCGGCCGCGACCTTTCAGGCGCGGTGTTGCGGCGAGCCGAACGGGCCGTGTTGGCCGGCGAGGCGCCGTCGGCCGTAACGACTCCCGTGGCGCCTTCATCGCCGCCACGCCAATGGTGGTCAAGACGCAATTGGCGAATGGTCGTGTGGCCGGCGATCGCGGCCGCAGCCGCGCTTTTCATTGCGCTGTTTGACGACGGCCAAAGGCCCGCCGAGCGCCAGGTTGCGCAACAGGCGCCGCGCGAAGCTGGCGAAATGGTTGCGGCCAAGCGGTCCGAGAACGCCGCACTAGAGGGCGCTGGGCAATCAGGCGCCGAACCGCGCGATGTACCGGCCGCCGCGGCTGCTGCTAATGAAGACGCCAAAGTTGCAGCGAGCGAAAAAAGTTTTCATGACCCGGCGCGGCGGGTCGCCGCACCCGCTCCCGCGCAATCGTCGCCCGGGTTGGGCGCCGCGGCGCGAGGCATGCTTAAGCAAGCGACGGCGCCAGCCGACGCGAAGGCAAAGCAAACTGCCTTGCCCGAGTTGGTGATTTGCGACGTCGCCGAAACGTTCATCGATGAGCGGACGCTGGAAAAACTCCTTGATGAAAAGAAGCTCGCCTGGGAACATGCACGAGTCGGCGAACAACCCAGCGACGCACCGCGGCTGTCCGAAACGGACAAATCGAAATCAGTCGGAAAGCGGTATGTCGTTCACGCAACGCCCGATGAGCTGGCGGCAATCGTCAGCGACTTGAGTGCCCGGAAAGACTTCTTCATGAAGGTCGAGTCGCGCCGTAAGGACGCCGAATCGCTCAAGATTGACCGTTATACGCTACGTTCGACTGCAAGTGACGAAGCTCGCGCCGCACGGCAGCCGGTCATCTTTTGGCTGCGGCCGGTCCCCGTCGACGACCGCCCGAGCGACGACCCGCGATAGACCGCTTCTACCGGTCTTCGCGTCCGGCAGGGCCGCGCCGTCGACCTTGCCGCGGCTGAGTCCTGCGGTACACTTCCAGCGTGGCCAGCAGGCTCGTCATTGGCCTCCAACCCCTATCTCCCGCAAGGAGCTGTCATGTCCGTCACGATTCGCGTGCGTCCCAACGGTCCGCTGTTGGTTGAGGGTCCGGTGACCATCGTCGATCAGAACGGCAACGCCTTTCCGCTCAATCCCGACAAGCCGGCGGTGGCCTTGTGTCGCTGTGGGCAGTCGGCACGCAAGCCATTTTGCGATGGAACCCACAACCGCTGCGGGTTTCAATCGGTCGAAATCGCGTCAGTTCCGAGTTCGTGACGATTGGCCGCGTCGGCACGAGTTGCCTGGCATGGTCGGCGCGACCTGCGAATCGACAAGTTTTCCCCACTCTGCGACGTTGGCCCTGCGTGAGTTCCGCACGTGGTAAGATGCCGTCCCGCAGCGGTTATGGCGTTGCGGCCGCGCGAACATCGATGTTAGCGGCTGGTCGGCTGCTGGTGCAGCTTGCGCGCTCGCGATAAAATCGCGCAGGTCGCGCCCGCCATCGCTGCGGGATTTCTGTCTTTATGCACCAAATGATTTGGGGAAACCGCCGAATGGATGCTGCGCTGATCGACCAGACCAGCCAACAATTTCTGGGACAGTGGAAACGCCTGGTCAGCACGACCAACTGGGAAAAAGGACAGATCATTCACGGTTGGCGCGAGGCGCTGCGGGTTAGCGGCAGGCCGGCCTCTGAGTGTTCCGACGATTCCTGGAGCCGGCGCGTGGGCAACGTCACGCCACAACACGTTGGCCGGTTGCGGCGCGTGTTCGACCGGTTCTTTGGCGTCCGCGGCGAGTATCCGGGCCTGTACTGGAGCCACTTCCA
>CAZUPX010000954.1:0-4667 GCA_964622155.1 uncultured Planctomycetaceae bacterium
TGTCAAACTGGGCAGGATTGGTGGGGTTTTGGAGAGGTGGGTATGGGTGTGTGGGGTGGGGAGGACTTTGTTTTTTGGTGGCGGTTCAGTTGGGTCAAAGTGATGGGGTGAGTTTGCCGATTAGTAGGGCCGTATCGGTCGTGGGCTTGCCGCGGCGCTATAGCGCGCTAGCGGTGCGGAGCCTGCGGCCGAGTTTGGGCAGGGGGGTGGGACACCGGCGCGATGCGCTTGTTGGCGCGCGCGAGGCACCTCGATGCTACGCGGTTTGCGGAGAAGCCGACTCTCGCTGGCGCTGGTGGCGCTGGTGACACTGGCCGACAGCTGGGGCTGCCAGTCGGTCGTCCGCCGTCCTCAGCCACGCCTGAGCGGCCCGCAAACGCCTCCTCCGCCGGGCGAAGCCTGCGTGCCCACCGAAAAAGACAAAAGCTCGCTTCCCCCCTACGTCATCGAGCCCCCCGACATCCTGTTCATCGAGTCGCTGCGGCTGGTGCCCAAGCCCCCCTATCACATCCAGCCCGGCGATGAGTTGGCGGTGGTGGTCGAGCCGGAGGACGTGTCGCTGTTGCGCAGCGGCCGGGGCTATTTTGTCGATCCCGAGGGCCGGCTCGATCTGGGACCCCGGCTGGGCAAACTCAAAGTCGCCAAGCTGACGGTCGAAGAGGCCGAGGCCCTGATCGTGAAGCTGCTGGAAGACGAGCTGCGCGAGCCCAAGGCCTCGCTGAGCGTGATGCAGACCAGCGGCCTGCAACCGATCAGCGGCGAGCACCTGGTCTCGCTCGACGGCACGGTCAACCTGGGGACTTATGGCCTGGTGTACGTGGCCGGCCTGACGCTGCCGGAGGCCAAGGCGGCCCTCGAAAAACACCTCGAGGCCTATCTCGATTCGCCGCAGATCTCGGCCTCGGTGTTTGCCTACAACAGCAAGGTCTATTACGTGGTCACCCAAGGCGGCGCCTTGGGCGACCAGGTGGCCAAGCTGCCGATCACCGGCAACGAGACGGTGCTGGACGCGATCGCCAACATCCAGGGCCTGAGCCGGCTGTCGAGCAAGAACATCTGGATCGCCCGGCCCACGCCGGGCGGGATGAGCTGCGACCTGATCCTGCCGGTCAGTTGGAAAGAGATTACCGCCGGCGCCGCCACGGCCACCAACTATCAGATCCTGCCGGGCGACCGGATTTTTGTGGCCGAGAACCGCCTGGTGGCCCTGGACGGCACGTTGCAGCAGATCATGGCGCCGTTCGAGCGGGTGTTCGGCGTCACGCTGCTGGGCACCCAGGCCGTGCAGACCATCAACCGCTTCCCAGACGGCCTGACTGGCTTCGGAGGCCTTCGTTAAGTACGCGCATCGATCAGCAACCCATACCCGTTTGAACCGATCTCGACCGCCACACTCGACAAAGGGATCCCCCCATGCCGTCCAACAAGAACCTACTCTGCCTGCTGGGAGCGATTGGAATCTGCCTCTCCTCATCCGCCGCATCCGCACAAACGACATCTCCATGGATGATGGCTCAGACTCAGAACGGCTACCCGCCAAACCAGAATTCTCCCTTCAGCTCGCCTACGGTCAGTCCGTATCTCAATCTGGGCGAAACGCCCAGCGGCGTTTCCAATTATCAGTCACTAGTGCGACCGCTGATCGACGGGCAAGACGCGCTGTCACGCCAAACCGCGACCATTCAGCGACTTCAGCGGCAATTGCGTGACTCACGCGAGGCGAAACTGGGCGGCGGCCCTCCCAGTGCTGGCAACAAACCTGGAGTCGGTTCGGCAGGGCGATTTATGTATTACTCGCACTACTTTGGGCCGCAGCGCGAACGCTGACGCGCTGTTTGTTTCCAGCAGCGAATGAGCCATGAGCGCCGAGGTCATTTGGTCAACAGGTGCAAACGGTGCGACTGGCGCTCGCGCAGCGCTAGCAAAACACCGATCGACAGCAGCAGCAGTCCGACCACGCTGGGTGCCAACAGCAGCCACCAGGCGAGGCCGATTCCGCCGATGACCGTCCAAGGAGCCAGCTCGGGCAACTGGCGGTGGCGCAGCAACACCACGGCCGAGGTACCCAGTAGAATCAAGGCCAATCCACCGAGCACGCGACTCCACCAGCTATCGCTTTTCGACCGAGCGAATTGCAGCTCCAACTCCTGCGACGGGCCTTGAACCTGGTAGTACAGCGGCGTCAAGTCGCGCGCAGCGAAGGCGAACAAGTCCTCGGACACCGCAGCCGCGGAAGCCTGCCGGGAATTCAGTGGCGCCGACGCAATCCGGGCGTCGACGGAGCTGACGACCTGATCCAGCCTGCGAGCGGCGACGGCTTCTTGCGGCTCCGAGCCGCTTTGCGCGGCGGCAGCCAATTGCCGATCCAGTGCGGTGCGAGCATGAGCAAATCTCCTCTTCCACGGTTGATACCAGCGCAGAATCTCCTCCGGCATGTGTTCGCCGACAATTTCAGCAGGCAACTGCACCAGTGCGACAATCGCCTCCATCCGGCTCAACGACTGCCCAGATGGTCCGGCCGTCGCGACGGTCGATGGAGGAGCTGAGGCGCTCACTTGCGGCGGGCTGTAGATGTTCCACAAAGTTTTTTCAACTTCCATTTCCAGAAGGTGCGGCGCACTGAACCGCCGTCGCTCACCCGAGGCTAACACCGGGGCGGCATAGACGACCTCCAATTGCTGGGGCAATTGTCGCGGTCCCAGGCCAACGCGCCAGCGGTTTGCACTCACGGCGACGACCTGCGCGGGCAGGCTGTCGACTGAGACGTGCAGCAATTCGGCGCCCTCGGGCAATGCGAGCAGGCAATTGTCGGCCATAGGGGCTTCCAAGTCGAACAGTGCGACACCGCGCGCGTGTCCGTCGGGATGCCAGGCCACGTGGATGTCGGCAAGCTTGACGCGAGCCCGCGTTTCGCTGCGCCGCACGGCCTTGATCGACGCTTGAAAATTCTCCCCAGCAACGTGGTAGACGGCGGAAGATTGACGCGCGGAGAATTCGGCGGGCAACTGCGCAGCAACCAGACCAGTGGTCTCCCAAGCGACTTGCTGCCGATCCAATTGCTGTGGGACCGCGACGAACCGCTCGAGATCATCGACACGCTGCGGCACGATATCCGGTACGCGCAGTCGATCGCCAGGTGAGAGGGCAACGCGCCCGCGGATTCTCAATTGATACTTGTCGCTGATCGGTGTTGGAGGATAGACGATCATTTGCCGGCGCGCTTCGCCTGGAATGGGAACCAGCTTGACACGGGCAGGCGGATCGACCTCATAGGGTTCGGACCATGACGGCGGAATTTCGAACTGCAAGACGTCGACCACTCCCTCAAGCACATCGACGCGATACTCCAACTGGGCCGTCCATCGCCCCGCGTCATGATCGAGGGTTGTTACGGCCACGGCCTTCGAGCGCGGGACATTGGGAGACGTCTTGACACGCAGTGCGGCTTTGCTGTCTTGGGTCTGATAACAACCCACCAGCGAGCCAAAATCGTTGGGCATTTCGACTTCGGGCGATTCGACAGCGGAGATCCCTGGAGTGGACTCAACCTCGACTGATAGATTGGGCTGTCGAAACAGTTGCCACTGGGACTTCCGGATTTCGACGCCGGCCAAGGTCACTTGGGGTGCCATGGCTATTTCGCCGGTGGTTGCGGCGATGCGACCCTGCAGGCTGAGTTTCTGCCGCCCGGTGATTGGTGACGTCAAAAAAACGGTAATCGCTCCGTTTTCGTCCGCCGACCAACGGGCAATACGCTCCTGACCGTCCTCAACCAGCGAGACGCGCTCGACATTCAATCCCTTTGGAGCTTCCAGCGCCAATTGATACAAGTACCCACCTGCGATCGACAGCACAGCGTCGAACCGCACTTTGGTCGATCCGCGAGCCAGACTGACGGCGAGCGTTTGTTCGGCAGTCGCACGCGGTTCGATCGGCTGTGTGGCCAAGGCCCACATCGGCTCGCCGCGAGGAATGCTATACGCGGCTTGCGGCCGAGCGTCGACGGCGTCCCATGCAGCAGCGAAGTCGGCAACCGAGACGCTCCGCGAATCCTCTCCAAGCTGCTCCTTGTATTCCAGCGCCGGATCGATCGACACCGCCAGCCAACGCTTGGCAGCACGTGCGCCGCTCGACTCCAAGCGAGGAAGCCGCAAATTGCCGACAGCCGACGTGCCCGTAAGCAGGAACGACAGCTCAACCGTCACGGTGTTCGAACCGCTGCGACCCAGCTCCAGCTCGATCCGTTGAGGGTCGCCGGGTATCGTGTGCACCGCGGCAATTGGCGATTGCGCATTGATCGACGGAAAAAGCCGCAGCCGCGGATCGGTCAGCAAGCGAATCTGTCGCAACTGTCCTTCGAGCACGCGGTACTTGAACTTCGCGTCGAGAATGGTCGTACCCGGACGGACACGCATCCATAGGAATTCTTCGACTTCCAGATTGGGAGCGCTTGCTTCCATGCCGATGCCGACGGGCCAGCGCACCGCCAGGCGACTACAAGCGCCCAGTTGTGCCGACAACTCGCCATGCTCGCGATCGATTCGCACCTGGCCGAGCGCCGTCGGCAGTTCGATGGCCGGGGCATCCGGAGGGATGGAAAGCAAAAGCGACGCATTGGCGAGCGGTGGGATTGGCAGGTCAAAGCTGGCCGTAGTCACGTCGGTCTG
>CAZUPX010000955.1:0-4019 GCA_964622155.1 uncultured Planctomycetaceae bacterium
TCCCCACCGCGAATCCCATTCGATTTCGACGGTGACTCGCGTTCCGCCAGCGGATTCCTCGAAGCGGTCGTGGCCGCGAAACGGCATTCCAAAAGGCAGCGTACCCTCCACCCGACGCCAGGCTCGCGGCTGACACTCGACCACCTCCCAGCGACCCAACCACTCGCGCCCGGCGAATCGCATTACCTGTGTGTAGCCGGCGCCTGCGTGATCGAACGGCCCGTGAACGTCTTGGATTGCGCTCAATTCAGTGTTCCACTTGGCCCAGTCCTCGGGATCCGTGAACAGTTTCCAAACCCGCTCCAGCGGCGCGGCGAATTCAACGGTTTCGATGATGCGTCCCATCGTCGGCTGCTACTGCTGGCGTTTCCGCAGTGTCCGCGTCCATTTTTAGCCACCAAGGCTTCGGCAGTGAGCTCTCTTCGAGCCTGAGCCTCAGAGCCGATGGCAGCCGAACGGTCAGCGAGTGCACAGGGATGGATGGAAAGGATTTGAAGAGCGATGTCAATGAGCACTTTTCCGCGTCCTCGGTGACCTCCGTGCCTAATCTGCCTTCTCCTCCCGCGTCGCGTCGTTGCCTCTTCGTGACCTTTGTGCCTTGGTGGTAAAGGAATTCTTCGTTATCAAGAACAAAAAAATGAGAGGCGAGCCCCTTTCGAGACTCGTCTCTCAATGGTCTGTGGAATTCAGTTTCGGATTCCTACTTCTTGGCCAGCTCGGCTTCGATCGCCTGGATCACTTCCGGGGCGTCGGGCTTGACCGGCGGAGCGAACCGCTTGATCACTTTGCCGTCGCGGCCAACCAGAAACTTCTCGAAGTTCCATTTGATCGGGCCCGCCATGTCCGGGTTCGTCGATTCGGAGGTCAAATACTCGTACAGCGGAGAGATGCCCTCGCCCTTGACCACGATCTTGGAAAACATCGGAAAGTCGACGCCATAGTTCTTTGTGCAGAACGTCGAGATGTCCTTATTGCTGCCCGGCTCTTGTTTGCCGAACTCGTTGGCCGGAAAACCCAGCACCTCAAATCCCTTGCCCTTGTACTTCGTATAGACCTCTTCCAACTGCTTGTATTGCGGCGTCATCCCGCACTTGCTGGCGACGTTGACGATCAGCACCACTTCGCCCTTGTACTTCGAAAGGTCGACCGGCTGGCCGTCGAGACTTTCCATCTTGAAATCCAGCGGGCTTTTGGCGTCGCCGGCATTGGCGGGGACGATCACGGCGAACAAAAGCACGGCAAGCGAAAGTAAAGCGGCGAGCTTCATGGCAAGACCTCCGGAAACGGGTGTGGGTATCGAAGCGCAACGAGGCGGAAAGGAATGTCTAAGACACAAGAACTAAACCTATCGTGGCGAGGGGCCATTGTCAAAGCACCGATCCAGGGCTGTTTTTGCCCGTTTCTTTAAGCACGTTGTGGCAGCAGCGCTTGGCCTTGCGAGAGCCCTCGTCCTCGCGGTAGCATTGGCCCTTTCTTCGACCGGAGCGCCACTTCATGACGGCCTTATCATCTTTCTACCTTCTGGCGGCCGAGCAATCCTCGAGCGAACTGACCACCGCATTCTTGCGGTTCTATGTGTTCGTGCTGGCCGGTTTTGTCGGCTTTCAGATCATTACCAAGGTGCCATCGTTGTTGCACACACCGTTGATGTCGGCCACCAACGCCATCTCGGGAATCTCGCTGGTAGGATCGCTCGTGGCCGCGGGCGCGCAGTTCAGCAAATTCAGCACGTTCTTGGGCCTGATCGCTGTGACCGCCGCGACGATCAACGTCGTGGGCGGTTTTATGATCACCGATCGCATGCTAAAGATGTTCAAACCCCACCAGCGCAGATAGCTTCCACGATCCGCGCCGCTGATTTGGATCACCGATCGCATGCTCAAGATGTTCAAACCACACCAGCGCAAATAAGTCGATGACCAGCCCCTTGCAACTCGCACAGGCGATCATTGCCGCTGCACCGGCGGCAGCTTCGACGGCGTCGCCGGCAGAAGTTCATGGCGGAGTGCGCGAGCTGTTGATTCAGGCCACTTACCTGGCCGCCTCCGTGCTGTTCATTTTCGGCTTACGCGGGCTAACGGCGCCCGATCGCGCACGCCGCGGCATGCAGTTGGCCGCCATCGGCATGCTGGTAGCTGTCTTGGGCACGCTGATCGACTACCGGATTGTGGATTTCACCTGGATTGTGCTGGGGCTGGTGATCGGCTCGGCAGTGGGAGCGGCGATTTCGATCTGGATGCCGATGACCGCCATTCCCCAGCGGACGGCCATTTCGCACGCCTTTGGTGCGCTGGCCGCCACGCTGGTCGGCATTTCGCACTACGACTATCTGACCCGAGTCCTGGCCGAAGACGTGGGCCGCGTGGAGATGGCCGCGCTGGGTTTTGAGGTCATGTTCGGATCGCTGACGATCACCGGCAGCTTGATGGCCTTCGGCAAGCTGCAAGGACTGCTGCCCAGCGCGCCGATCACCTACAAATACCAGAACGAGTCGAACATCGGGTTGTTCGTCCTGGCCGTCTTGATGTTTGTGTATCTGGTGGTCATGCCGTCGGACTCGGTCTCGCACGCGGTTGTGTTCTATCTGATGGTGCTGGTGGGGCTGGCCGTGGGCGTGCTGATCGTGATTCCGATCGGCGGGGCCGACATGCCGGTGGTGATTTCACTACTCAATTCCTACGCCGGGCTGGCCTCGTCGGCCACCGGGTTCGCGCTGGGCAACAACGTGCTGATTATCGCCGGGGCCTTGGACGGGGCGTCGGGCTTCCTGCTGTCGATCTTGATGAGCAAGGCCATGAACCGCTCGTTCACCAACGTCCTGTTCGGCGCTTTCGGCACCCCCGCCTCCACGGCCGCAACTGCTTCAGCCACCGGTTTGAGCGTGCACAGCATCTCGGTCGAGGACGCCGCCGCGCAGTTGGCTTACGCCCGCAACGTGATCGTCGTGCCCGGCTATGGCATGGCCGTTGCCCAGGCCCAGCACCAGGTGCGTGAGCTGGCCGACGAGATCGAGAAGCGCGGGGGCGAGGTGAAGTTCGCCATCCACCCCGTGGCCGGACGCATGCCGGGCCACATGAACGTGCTGCTGGCCGAAGCCGACGTGCCGTACGACAAGCTGTGTGAAATGGACGATATCAATAGCGAATTCTCGCGGGCGGACGTGGCACTCGTGATCGGCGCCAATGACGTGGTGAACCCCGCCGCCCGCAACGACCCCGCGAGCCCCATCTACGGCATGCCGATCCTTAACGCCGACCAGGCCGCCAGCGTGATCGTGCTCAAGCGCAGTATGAACCCCGGCTTCGCGGGCATTGAGAACGCGCTGTTCTACGACCCCAAGTGCTCGCTCTTGTTCGGCGACGCCAAGGCTTCGTTGACGAAGCTGGTCAGTGAGGTCAAAGCGGCGTAAGATTTGTCGCCTTGAGATTTGGTTGAATCGCGATCAAGCAGCGTGCTGCGAGCGAGCGGCCTATCATGGTATAATTGCTGTATGGAAGAAATCATCCGCAACGTCCGAGACCTCCCGTCCGAGCAGCGGCGCGCCTATGAGATGGCGGTCGGCCACGCACTAGACGAGGGCCAGAAAATCATCATCCAGATCGTCGACGCACCTGATGGCAGCAATGGTCCGACTGGCGGCGCATCGGCCCGATCAGGCGACGGCAAGCTTCCAGACTGGTGCAATGTTTACGAAGGGCTCTCGGATGCGGAGATTGCTGACATCGAGGCTGATATCCTCGATCGAGCCGATCTGACGCGGCCGAGTTGAGGGTTCCCATGGAACTCTCGATCCTCGACACGGATACCCTTTCACAGTTGCTGAAGCAGCGGAATGCATGCGTCGTCGATCGTGCGAGTCACTATCTGCAAGAGCATCAACGCTTCACCTTCTCGGCGCTGACGCGGTACGAAGTTGTTCGCGGGATGAAGCATCGCGGTGCCCAAGCTCAACTCGCCCGATTCGACGAATTCTCAAACCGTTCGAACGTACTGCCGATCACTGATGCGATTCTTGCGGT
>CAZUPX010000956.1:0-2254 GCA_964622155.1 uncultured Planctomycetaceae bacterium
TACAACCCGGCGATTCTGATGGCGGCAGCAAGCGCGATCTGAGCAATGGCTGGACTATGAAATATGGCAGGACGGGGCGACATCAAGGCCGGAGGAGCATACGTCGAGCTCACGCTGCGCAATAGCGCCTTCCTCAAGGGCCTGCGCGGCGCGCTGTCACACCTGGCCAGCTTCGCCAAGGGGTTTGCCATCGCCGGCGCTGCGGGCATTGCCGCAGGTGCAGCGATCGCTGGCGTGGCCCTTCGCTCCTTCATGAAGACGGGCGACGAGCTCGACAAGATGCGTCAGCGGACCGGCTTCTCGGTCGAGGCACTTTCCGAACTGCGTCACGCGGCCGACCAGTCGGGCAGTTCACTAGAAGATTTGGAGAACGGCGTCCGCAAGATGCAGAAGCAACTGGGCCAGGCAGGTCCGGTGAGCAAGGACCTAGAAGAGGCGCTCTCTGCCTTGGGACTCAGCGCTTCGAAAATCCAGGCGATGTCGCCCGAGCAGCAGTTCGACGCCATCGCCAAAGCCATCGGCAAGGTTTCGGACCCGACGAAGCGGGCGGCCCTGGCGATGCAATTCTTCGGCAAGAGCGGCACGAAACTGTTGCCCATGATCGAGGACATGGAAGCGCTGCGCGCCGAGGCCCGCGAGATGGGCTTTGTGATGAGCGGTCAAGGCGCAGCCAACGCGGTGAAGCTGGGCGACCAGTTGTCGAACTTGTGGAAGACTGTCAAGTTCGGTGCGATCGCGATCGGCGAGACACTGGCCCCAGCGATGATGAAGTTCGTCGACTTCGTGCAGCCGGTGGCCACGGCCACGCTCAAGTGGATGCAAAGCATTCGGGACGCGATCCTGGGCGGCCAGATCGAGTTGGCCGGCAAGATCGCCTTCGCCGGCTTGCGCGTGGCGGCCTTACAAGGCGTGGTCACATTGTCGACTGCCGTAGGCGGCGCGATCGGCGATTTTCTGGGCTCGATGGGTAGCAAGTTCATCGGTGGCGATTTTCAAGGGGCGTGGAACGACGCGGTCACGGGCATGCTAGAAACCTGGAGCAACTTCTCGCAGGGCATCGTCGAGGTCTTTGGCGTGGCCGCCAACTTCATCCTCGACCAGTGGCAGAAGATCGAAAACACGATTACGGATTTCCTTCTCAAGAACGCGGCCGAAGGGGGCATTTTCGGAAAGCTGGCGCTGGCCGGCACGGGCATCGATTTCCAGAAGGAGGTCGAGCGCGGCAAGCGGATCGCACAGCGGCAGCGGGAGCTTGGCCTGGCAACCGGACCGGATTCGCTCACCGAAGCTCAGCGAACGGCACGCACGATCACTGCCGGCAGCGCCGATGCCGCACGTCAGAAACTTAATGCCGCCTTGGAAGCGATGAGGGCCGCGGCCGAACAGAACGTTGAGGAAGCTCGCCGCAACCGCCAAAAGCAGACCGGTGGCGGCGCTGAGCAGGCGCAAGAGGCATTGGCTCGCGCCCAGGCGGAGCTCGACGCGCTACGTGCCCAGATCAAACAGCAGGCCGCGGTCCAGGGCCCGGGTGTGGCCGGGGCCGACGATGTCGGCAACCTGCGCAACCAGGTAGCCGTCACGTTCTCCGCGGCGGCCGCGGCCGCACTGGGCGGTGGCGGTTCACCAGCCGAGCGCATGGTCCGCACGCTCGAAGAAATCCGCCGCATCAATCGGCAACAGTTTGAGGAGCAAAAAGAGCTTCGCCGCAAAGTGGCCGAAGGAGGCGTGGTGGCCTAATGCCCGAGATATTTGAGTTCAACGAGCGTCCCGATTCCCGCGCCTGGACCACCGATCCGCCAAGCGTGACCTACCGCTACAAGGCCAGCGGTGAGCACGACGACGGGATCGTGCGGGCCTACGCGCTCAGCGCTACGCCGCTTGTGGTGTTTGCTGACGTGGGCACGCTGTTTCGAGGCAATCTCCAGATCGAGCCGGATGGGCACAAGCAGTACCTGGTTAGCGCCCCCTACGGACCCCGCAAGCGGGAAACCGGCTCGAGTACGTTTCGCTTTGACACCACCGGCGCGACGATCAACGTCAAGGCCGCCAAGGAACATGTCGGCTAGTACCCGTCCGGCGCTCCTGCCAACCCGCACAAGGCCTCGATCGGCGTCACTAAGGACGGCAAGGTCGAGGGGGCCGACATTGTTATTCCGGCCCTCAAGCTGATTTACACGTTCAAGCACCCAGCCGGCGTCATCAACGAAGACCATGCACGGGCGCTTGCTGGAGTGACCGGCATGACCAACGCGGC
>CAZUPX010000957.1:0-6583 GCA_964622155.1 uncultured Planctomycetaceae bacterium
CGGGCCGGGATTGGTGTCTTCGCGCAGGATGGCCGCCATCATCTGGTACTTGGCGTCCAGGTCGTCGGCATAGTGCACCAGCAACGCTTCGGGCGTCATCGGCGGCTTTGGCGAACCCCATTCGGGAAGCCTCTGGTGTGAGACGATGATGTGCTCCAGCCGCAGCAAAGTGTCGGCATCCAAGTCGCGCGCGGCCGGCGTCTCGCGCACCATATCGCGGCCTTGCAGAATGTGACCGATCAGGTTGCCTGAGGCCGTGTAAGCCGCGCCTTGCGGCTGCGGTTCAATTTCGCGCAGCTTGCCGATGTCGTGCAGGATCGCTCCCGCGACAACGAGCCCCTTGTTGAGCCGCGGTTGCATTTCGGGATAGTGCTCGTCGTACTTGTCGGCCAACAATACGGCCGTCCGCGTGACGCTCAGCACGTGCTCAAGCCAGCCGCCAACGAACGCATGGTGATTGTGCGTCGCGGCCGGCAGGTTCAGCAGTTGCTCACGATTTGCTTCGAGCACCTCGACGACCAGGCCCTGTAGTGCGGGGTCGGCAATCCGCTCCTGGGCAATCGCCAGCAAATCGCGATACATCGTCTGACTGTCATACCGCGATTGCGGCAGGCACATCGCCGGCGTGAACCCGTCCGCGCCGTCAGCCTCCAAGACCTCGCGAATCTTGCGCAGCTCGAGCTGCGGTCCATAGTTCGTCTCGCGATACACGGCCCGCAGCTTATAGAACGCTCCGGGCTGCCAGGCATCGCGACAATCGGCACCCCAAGGGGAATCGTGCCAAATGGGAAATGTCACCTCGCGGGCGTGGTCGCGAAAGCCGACTTTGAAGTACGGTTTGCCGTCGCGCGTAGTCAGCTCCTCCTTGACCGTCATCAGCACAAACAGGTCGGCCTCCTGACCGTGATTCATTTCCGACAGGGCAACGATCGGCATGCTGGGGCGCTTTCGTACGAGTGGCTTGTCGGGTCAGGGCGCCATGCTCATGCCTCGTGAGCATGCGCGCCGACGAGCGACGTTGGCCTTGAAATTGAGCTCTGGGTCGGCGCGATTCATCTTAGCTGAGCCAACGCGCCGCACAATAAGGCCGCAGCGCGACTAGCGCCCATATCCCCGCGGGTGCGTCGAGTGCCAGCGCCAGGCCGTGCGCACGATCGTCTCAATGTCGGTGTACTTCGGCCGCCAGTCGAGCACTCGCTGGGCCTTGCTGGAATCGGCCACCAGCTCCGGTGGATCGCCCGGCCGACGTGGGCCCATAACCGCTGGCACGGCGTGACCCGTCACGCGACGGCAGGCGTCGACCACCTCGCGCACGCTGTGGCCGCGCCCCGTACCGAGGTTCAGCTCCAGGCCTTTGCCCGGTTGCAGGCGTTCAAGGGCCGAGAGATGGGCCGCCGCCAGATCGTCGACGTGAATGTAGTCGCGGATGCAAGTGCCGTCGGCGGTCGGATAGTCGTCGCCGAAGATCGTCGCGTTGGGTCGCTGTCCCAAGGCCACTTGCAGCAGGATTGGAATCAGGTGGGTTTCCGGGTCGTGGTCCTCGCCGAGGTCACCGTCGGCGTTGGCGCCCGCCGCGTTGAAATACCGCAGCGCGGCATAGGCCAGACCGTACGCGCAGGCGTAATCGGCCAACGCCTGCTCGACCACGCGCTTGCTAAAGCCGTAGGGATTGATCGGTTCGCGCGACTCTTCTTCGGTGATCGGCACACGCTTGGGAATACCGTATACGGCCGTGGTGCTGGAAAAGACGATCCGCTGGACATCGGTCGCTCGCATTGCGGCCAGCAGGTTCAAGCTGTTGACGATGTTGTTCTGGTAATACTTGCCCGGGTCGACCACCGATTCGCCCACCGCGGCAAAGGCGGCGAAGTGCATGACCGCCTCGATGCGGTTCGACCGCAGCGTGTCGGTCAGGTGAGCCTGATCCGACATCTGGCCTTCGACCAGGTGTCCCTGTGGTACGGCCTGGCGATGTCCCAACGAGAGGTCGTCGTACACCCAAACTTCGTGCCCGGCACGAACCAACAGACGTGCCGCGTGGCTTCCGATGTAGCCGGCGCCGCCGGTAACTAGAACCTTCACGACAGCGGTCTCCTGCGGCGAACTGTTTGGGTGGTAGTCGGTTTGACGATTGCACGGACAATAGCGGCCCGTGCGCGGTGCATACGGCAACTGTAACATAGGAGAGGGCATACCGCCTGGCAAATCGCTTGAAGAGCGCCTTAACCGCAAGTCGAAGGCAGAGTTGGGCGAGCTGAACTAGTGGTCGTGTCCCCATACTAGCCCGAAGCGCAAGCGAGGAACCTCCAGTCGTTCACCCTCGCTTGCGCTTTCGGGCTGGTGTGGTCGGTTGCGCCCGCTCTCGAGCCGGTTTTCGTTCGATCCTTGTAAGCGAGTGGGTCTCATGGGTGGGCGGCGGCGCAAACTGCTCAAACCGGCGGCGGTGGCCGGCGGCGCGGTGACCGGACGGTGGATCGAGTCATTCGTCGACTATCTGCGCAGCGAGTGCCACCTGTCGGCCAATACAGTGGTCGCGTATCACCGCGACTTGCGGCGCTTCTACTCGTGGTTGGCCGGCCGCCGCATCGCGCAGCTTTCGATTCAAGAGTTGGCCGAATACGCGAACTGGCTGCACCAGCTCAAGCTAGCGCCGGCCAGCATCGCGCGCCATTTGGCGTCATTGCGGATTTTCTTCCGCTATTTGCAGCTCGAAGGGCTGCTGGTCGACAACCTGGCGGAGCTGCTAGGCAGCCAGAAGCTTTGGGAGCGCGTGCCGCACGTGCTCACGCCGTCAATGGTTGAGCGGCTGCTGGAAAGCCCGCAACGGTCCGATGTGTCGTGGCGGCGCGATCGGGCGCTGTTGGAGTTGCTTTACGCCACCGGGTGCCGCGCGTCGGAACTCTCGAACTTGCGGTTGCAAGACATCCATCTCGACGAGAGCTACTGCTTGTGCCGCGGTAAGGGGGACAAGGAGCGGTTGGTGCCCTTAGGACGGCGAGCCATTCAGGCCGTGCGCGACTACCTGGCCGTCGAACGGCCGGCGCTCGTGGCGGGCGCGTCGCCGGCCCCCAATTGGCTGTTGGTTTCACGTCGAGGGTCGCGGCTGCGGCGCGAGCGAATTTGGGAGCTGTTCAAACGCTATGGCCTGCGCGCCGGCATCCCGGCCGACACCAGCCCACACACGCTGCGTCACAGCTTTGCCACGCATCTACTCGGCGGCGGGGCCGATCTGCGCCAGGTTCAAGAGATGCTCGGTCACGCCAGCATCGCCACGACGCAGATTTACACTCACGTCGACCCTCAGCGGCTCAAGGCCGTGCACAAGCAGTTTCATCCGCGCGGGTGAAGTCGCCGCTGCCGGTTCGCGGGGCTACTCTTGCGCCCAGATGCTCTGGGGGTATTTTTCCTTTAGCTGCGCGCGGGCCTGCGTGGCTCGCTCGGCTTTGTCGACGTCGGCCCACAGCGTGGCCAGGTTCGCCAGTGCCTCGGCGTGCAGGTCGGGAAACCGCGAGTACAACAAGTCAACGTGCAGGAAGGCCAACAGGGCTTCGTTCTTCTTGTTGGCGGCGCGGTAACAATTGCCCAGGATGTTGTACGCGCGAGCGTGAAGTTCGAGATTCTCGGCGTCGGCTTGGGCTATGATGTCATCAACCACCTTGATGGCTTCTTCGGACTTGCCGGTGCCGGCCAGCGCAGCGGCTTTACCAAGCGACGCGGATAGTTTTTGGCGCTGCGATTCCTTGCCCGAAGCGTCCATGGCCAATACTTCGTCAAAGCGTGCCAGGGCACGGTCGTATTGCTTCAGTCCCACCAAGGCCCGGCCTGTCATAACTCCCGCGCGCATCTTGTAGTCGGGCCAGGGAGCGCTTGCGAGCTTGGCATAATACGACTCGGCCTGATCGAACTTGCCCAGCGACGCCAGCAAATCGCCCAAAGCTTCGCAGCCTTCGAAATAATGGAAGCTGGTTCTGTGGGCCTTCTCGAATGTCAACAGCGCGCGACCGGCGTCGCCTTTTGACCCGGTCCCCGCCAGCGCCAAACGGACGGCCGCCAAGGCCTTGTAGAATTCGACGTCCGTGACAATGTCGGCCCGGTCGATCTTTTTGACGTCGATTTTGTCCAGCGAAGTGATCGCGTCCTCAAACCGTCCGGCGCGTACCGCGATTCGGGACTGGTTCAGGTCATTGGGCTCGCCATCGAAGGTCACGACGTCGATCTCGTTGACCGGGACCTTCTTTTTCGTCTGGCCCAGCTCGAGCGTGAGCTCGATCGAACTGATCTCAGTGATCTTGCCGTTGCTCTGGCTGCCTCCGACCAGCTTGATGCGGTCGGCTAGCAGCGATCGCGTGACGAGCAGTGACAGGCACAGGGCCAGTGCGGCGACGCGAAGAAACTTGGTCATGATCTTCTCCATACCCAATTACTTGCCCGAAGTGGTGGTGCTGGCGGTCTCTCGTTGCTTGAATTCCTCCAAGCCGGTCTCTTTGCCTCCCATGTTTTTTTGAATCTGCTTGAGCAGTTGGTCATAGCGGGCCAACGTCGTGTCGCCTCCCAGATCGGGATGCAGCTTATACGTCAGCCACAGGTCTTGTTTGGCCGCTTCCAGGATTCTATTGGCCTTTTTGCGATCCTTCTCGGCCAGTGCATAGCGATAGCGAGCGGTGGCCATGCTCAGCCGCGCGTGGTGAAACGTTTCGGCGAACATCGGTTTGCCCGCCGTCATTTGCGACAGCTTGGCCCAACCCCAAATCGAGTTGGCGCCGTCACGCCCCGGTTCGGCTCCCGTGATCGCCAGGAAGTAGCCTTTGGGGTCGACCGCGCCACGGGCCTGATAGATCTCGGCGGCCTGCAACTGGGCGGTGACCAGCGTGGGCCGCTCGCGCACGACGGCCAGAATTGTCTTGGTTGCGTCGTCGAAGTTGTCGCTGTGGCGATAGCAATCGGCCAATCGCATCCGCATTGCAATCAGCCGATCCGGCTGGTCCTTGAACTGAGGATCCTTTTGTGCAACCTCGAGCATTTGCGAGTAAGCGGCCGCGGCCTTCTTGAAATACGCCGCAACCTTTGGGTCCAGTGACGAACCTTCGCTCAATCCGCTGGCCAGACTGAAGTAGGTTTCCGCCACCCAATTGAGCGACGACAGACTGGTGGGAGTGTCACTCCTGGTGATGCGATCGAGAAACGTCTCGAAGGCCGTGGACACCGCCTCAAGCTCTTTTTTCCTTCCGCTTTTGCGCAAGTCTTCGAGCTGCCGCTGAAGTTCGCGTCCGAGGCTGATATAGATTGCGGTCAGGTTTTCGGCGGCTTTGGCGTCGCCACCACGCCCGACCAGTTTGTCGAGCGAGGCCATGATTGCCTCGGCTTTTTTGAGCTGTTGCGGCTGCACGGCAATGTAGGCTCGCAGCGCCAATTTGTAGGATTCGAGGGCAAATGTCTCTCGCGCAGCCACGGCATTGTCGGCCTTGATCAGCGTGAGCGGACCCAGTTTGGGGTGCTCGAGCCACGTGATGGCCTGGTCGCTCTGTCCGGCATCCAGGCAGATCTGTGCCATCGCAAACACGGCGGCAGCCAACGTTGCGTCGACGACCTCGACGTTCTCCATCCTCCCGATTCCCTGGCCAAGAACTTCGCGGCCTTTCGTTTTCAGCTCATCCAGCTTGGCCTGCGGCGGCCGCTGGTCGGCCGGCAACTGCATCGCCCGCACGTAGGCCGACCACAGCGACTGACCGGCCCGCAAGTCGGCCAGGCCGCGGCGGGGCGAATTGGTCGAGATCTTCTTCAGATATTCGAGCATCGAGTCGAGATCGTTTTGTGACGCCGCGAGGTTCAAAAGTGTTAGCGCCGCCTCATCCGCCTCTTCCTGGCCGGGCCAGCGTTTGAAGGTGTCGTCGGCCACGCGCTTGATTTGTGCGCCGGCAAACTTCTTGTCGCCTTTTTCGTCGGAATACATCCGCACGTAAGCGGCCAGCGCAATCTGTGCTCCCTGCTTGCCGCGCGGACCGTCTGGGTATCGGCGCGCCAGGAACTCGCCAAGCACGGCGGCATCGTAGTAATCGCCCGAGTCCCAGGCCAAGAAGCAGAGGAAGTAGCGCGCAGAAGCCAGATCGTCGGCGTTGGTCTTTGCGTCGCTCAGATTGATCGCCTGGTGCAAAGCATCGCGGGCGACTTGCTTGTTGTCGCTCTTCTCACGATCGAGCGACTGGCGAATCGTCTTGTCGGCCTTGCCGGCAGCGAGTTTCAGACGCTCGGATGCCTCCTGCATCTTTTCCAGGGCCTGCCTGGCCTGGTCAAATGCTTCGGCGAACGAGGTTTTGTCGACGGCCGCGGCCTTGGGCTCCTTGGCGCCCAGCGCCACGAGCAACACCTTGGCAGAGCGCTGGTACTCGCCCGGGTGATCCGCGACCGGAATCACGTGCTGACGCGCCGAACCCGTCAATTTCTTGCGATTCGGATCCTTGGCCGGCAAGGCCTTGCTCTGTTCCTCGCAGGCCAGCGCCGTGAGATAGCGGATTGCCAACGAGTCGGCGTCGGTCAGTCCGCCTGGGTTCTCGCGCTGCCAACGCTCGCCGCGCTCGATCGCCTC
>CAZUPX010000958.1:0-3587 GCA_964622155.1 uncultured Planctomycetaceae bacterium
TTGATGGTGGTGCCGGCAATGGAGACGACGTTATTGCCGTTTTGCAGCCCGGTCTGGCCAAAGGTAGTTCCCAGGTTGATCCCGCCGCCCAGCGTGGCGCCAGTGATCGATACCGTGTCGACTCCCGCGTCGGAACTGATAGCCAGGGCGATCCCGGCCTGAGCCGGAATCAGTGGCCCGGCGGGGCGGGTGCCGATCGAACTTCCAGCGGCAATGGTTGTCGTACTGCCAAACGTCGCGCCCGGCACTCCCACACCGTTGTTGATCAGTACGCCGAACGGGATCGACGACGTTCCAGACATCGAGAACAGGTCGGCTCCCAGCGAATTGGACACCGCCAGCGGGCCTCCCTGGAGCAATTGTGTTCCGAGCTTGCTATTGGTGACCAAAGTCTGGGTAGCGCTGCTGCCGGTATTGGAAACCGTGACCGCCCCCAGCACGTTCGTATTGGCAAACGACGTTATATCGAGGGCGACAGGCGACGCATTGGCGTTATTGAACACGTAGACTGCGCCATAAACCACCACGGGGCTCCCCAGGCTTTGGCCTATGAACTGGGTCGTCGTGCCTCCGGCACCCGCACCGTTGTTGTCAATGACGACTTGGTTTCCCAGTGGCGGCGGAGGAGGACCAAACGGCGCCGGGGGGACGAATGAACCGGCTCCAAATGTGGAGGCCGGACCACTCGAATCAAACACCGACAGCGTCGCCTGGGCACCGGCGGCCGCGTTGGTCGTAACGAGCAAGGCCGTGCCACCGGCGCTGGCCTGCAGGGCGCTGTTGCTGATCGTGGTCGTCGAGTTGCCGCCCTCCGTGTCGACGAACGTCGTACCCTGGATCGTCGAGTTGCTCAACGTGAGCGTCCGATCACCCGCGCCGGCGTCCGCGACGACCAGGTTGCTATTGATCGCAATTTGGTTCAAAGCGGTTGTGGCTGCCCCGGCGCCGGTGGTGATGACCAATCCGCTGCCGGTCGTGCTGACATTAGTCAAGTTGTTTGTTGCCTGCCCAGCGTTGGTAATGACGATGCCGCCTCCCCCGGCGACAGCGACATTGTTCAAGGTGGTTGTGTCGGCGCCATTGCCGTTTACGATAACCAGGTTGCCAAGCACATTGGACACGCCGCCGCCGGTGGGGCCTTGAAAGTCAAAGCTATCGGTGCCATTTAACAGTGAGACGGTGACGTTTCCGGTCACGCCGATGGCTGTAAAGGGTGAGAGCACCGGGTTTCCGGCAACTTCTAATTGCGTGCCGGCGAGGCCCGTCACAACGAAATTCGTCGGGACGGCCGCGTCGGCGCGTAACTGGATTGAATTACTGGAGTCATTGCCAGTGAGTGTCAGATCGCCGGCGGCCACGGTAATCGTGACGACCCCGCTGAGCATGTGCCGCGATTCGAGCGGCTCAAGCCGCAAGCATTTGGCCGCCCGCAGGTGCCGTGTCGTCGATGGTTTGCGGTTGGTGGATCGTGTGTTGGTCCCGAACATGGTGTGCCCCCTATTGCGTCGGCAGCCGGCGCGTCCCTGCTGGGAATTACCAGTCCGGCCCAAGTCCGTCCGAGTCCGGCGTCACCCACACCCCTTGCTGACCCGCAAGGTCCGAATCAAAGCCCGCGTCAAATGCTCGCCGAGTATCCACGTCCATCAACATCCACGGCGTCGGGCCGCGACAGGACATTCATTACCCGAACGCCCCACTTCGTCCAAAGCCACGATACTTTTTTTGTTTTGTCTTCACCTTTGTTTTGCAGAAGCTCCCATCTTTACCCGATAGTTGATAATCCAAAAACCTGGCATGGTCAAGTGAATTCGTATCTGGGTAGCGATTTGCTTCCCGCGGCGCGATAAACATCTGGCGGACCAGCGCGGCGCGCGCTTCGCCGGTCGCCAGCCCGCCGATCGTCCAAAGCCCATCTATGCTGGAAGAGATATGTCTGCGTTGGCGGGTTCCCCGGGGCCGCCGGGCTGGCGCGCCGGAGCCGGCAACCGAGAACGCATCTCAGGCGGCCGGAGGCGGGAGGCCGGAATATGAAGAGATACGCACGCGATCGAGCCAGGGTGGCTCTATATTATTGGCGAGCGTGCCAACCCAACACGGCCTGCAGGTTCGCAGCCGACGTTCCTGAGTCCTCTGTCCCCAGTTCTCACCTGCGGGCCTACAACCTGCAGCCTTCCGCCTCACTCGAACTCCAGCGTGCCGAACTTCTGATACTCGTGAAAGCTGGGTCCGACTCGGGACCAGTCCCATTCAGTTGTGCGGTTGTCGTCATAGTCGACGCGGTAGAAGTTCGCCCGCCAGCGCGAACCGGATTTCGGCGGAACGTTGCCCAGCGGCTCCAGCAGCTTGTACGGTACAAACACTTCGGCCGTCCAGCCGCTGATTGTCGCGCCAGATTTCTTGATGCCGTCGCTCGTGCTCGTTGCTTTGCGGATCAGGCGGTCCCCTTCATAGTGCCACGGTCGCCAGCCCAGGAACTTGCCGCCGACATTGGGTATCAATATCGGCAGCTCGAAACCCAGGGGCGAGATCTCGTACTCGAAGTAGATCGTCTGGCGCTCGTCGGGCCAAAGGAAAAACTCGAAAACGTCCTGCGTCCACAGATCGAGAAAATCCTGGTCCATCGTGGCCGAAAGCGTGCGGTCCGACCCATTGAAAAGGACATACAATCCTGTCACCGAATAGAGCATCTTCACGCGCGCGTCGTAGTCATGCCCTCCGCTGCCACCACGTTTCGAAAGTGGCTCCCATGCGGTGGTGTTCCATTCCGCGGCGCTACCGTCGCCGGTCACGGCAAAATCGGCCGTTGACTTGACGCGCATGCTCTTGTTGGGCGCGGCGGCGTCCGGCTTCGGCTGGCCGTAGCACGGCGCGGCCGATGCCAGGCAGATGAGAATGCTCAGAGCGGAAGTTGCAACCCGTTCATTTGGTCGCCGCATACAGCACCCTTTCGGCGTTTTTGAAATAGATTTTTTCCAGCACGTCTTTGGGTAAAAAGATCCCATAGATCATCCAGGACCCTTGCAAGTGGTGGCTGGCCGCGCAGTCGAAATACTCGTCGTCGGACTCCAGGAAACGATAGTAAATCCGAAATGCTTCGCGCCGCGGCGTCGTGTCGGTGCCGAACAGAATCCGGTCCTGGTATTTGATGAAGAACCGCCGGGAGGTGTAGGGTTGGCGGCCCAACTCCGAAATGCGAGCATCCATGTCGATCACGAAATTCGGGTATTGATCCAGCCACCGCCCCACCGCCGCCAGATCCTCGACATTATTGCCAAAATGCGCGCCAATGAACGTTGTCTGCGGATTGCGGGCCACCACGTGCTCAAGTTGCCCGAGGAGCTCCTCGCGCGGCGGAAACTGCTCACCGAAGAACAGCCAGTCTGGATGCTCGTTCAGCTCGTGCCAGCGCTCGTTGTAGCGGTCGAGCGGTGTAAAGAAAGCGGCGGGGTCGGCCGTGTGGATCATCACCGGTCGCTTGTGCTTGGCGCAGGTTTCCCAAATCTTGACCAGCTTCTGGTCGTCGACTGGCACGAGTTTTCCATTCTTGAAGCGGACGCTCAGCCCCAGGCTCTTGTGAAACTTCAGCC
>CAZUPX010000959.1:0-3697 GCA_964622155.1 uncultured Planctomycetaceae bacterium
AGATTGGCAACATGAAGTCGCGCGGCTCGGTGCCCGCGTGCAACAGTAACAGGACGTGCCGCCCCGGCTGTTTGCCCTGCTCGGCCGGCAATGCGGCGAACAAGCACGCCAGGCTCGGCGAATCGACCGACCAGCTCATGCGGCGGCCGTCGGGACCAAACCACGACACGTCCGCGATGGCGCCGGGACGCTGTGGCTCGCCGCTCAAGAATTCCGCCCGGCGCACGGCCGGCTCCGTCCGCCGGAATTCGACCAGGGCCTTGCAGAATCGCACCAGGCCCGCGTTCTTTTCCACCAGTTTCCAATCGAACCACGAGACCGGGTTGTCCTGGCAATAGGCGTTGTTATTGCCGCGCTGCGTACGGCGACACTCATCGCCGGCCGGCAGCATGGGCACGCCTTGGCTCAAAAACAACGTGGCCATCATGTTCTTGATCTGACGCAGCCGCAGCGATTCGACCACTTCACTAGTTGTCGGTCCCTCGACGCCGTAATTCGAGCTGTAGTTGTTGTCGTCGCCGTCGCGGTTGCCCTCGTCGTTGGCTTCGTTGTGTTTGGTGGCATACGACACCAGGTCGCTGAGCGAAAAACCGTCGTGCGACGTGATGAAGTTGATGCTGTGATACGGCTGCCGGCCGCCGGCCTGGTACAAGTCGCTCGAGCCGGCCACTCGCGTTGCCAGTGGCGGAGTCATGCCCCGGTCGCCGCGCCAAAATTTGCGCACGTCGTCGCGATAGTGGCCGTTCCACTCCGCCCACCGCAACTGGTGAAACGAGCCGACCTGGTAGGCGCCCGACGCGTCCCACGCTTCGGCGATAATCTTGCTGTCGGCCAACAGCGGATCCTCGGCGATCGCCTCGACCACCGGCGGGTTTGGAATCAGCTCGCCGCTGCGGTCGCGGCTGAGGATCGAGGCCAGGTCGAAGCGGAATCCGTCGACGTGGAAGTTGTGTACCCAATGCCGCAGGCACAAGAACAGCATCTCGCGCACGATCGGATGGTTGCCGTTGATCGTGTTGCCGCAGCCGGAATAGTTCTTGTAATAGGCGCCGCCGCCCTCGAGCATGTAGTAGACCTGGTTCTCCAAACCTTTGAAGCTCAAGGTCGGTCCCAGCTCGTTGCCCTCGGCCGTGTGGTTGAACACCACGTCGAGAATGACTTCGATTCCGGCCTGGTGCAGCGCGCGGACCATCTGCTTGAACTCGTTCACCTGGCAGCCGGGCTCGGTGCCGGCGGCATAACCGCGGTGCGGCGAGAAAAACGCCAACGGATCGTAGCCCCAGTAGTTGCGATATCCGTGCCGCTCCCCCCAGAATCCGTTGGTGGGGAATTCGTGAACGGGCATCAGCTCGACCGCCGTCACACCCAGCGACTTGAGATACGGAATTTTCTCGATCACGCCCAGGTAGGTGCCCGGATGTTCGACCTTGCTGGTCGTGCTTTGCGTAAAGCCCCGCACGTGCATTTCGTAGATCACGGTTTCCGACAGCTCGCGTCGCAGGTGCCGGTCGCCCTGCCAGTCGAAGCGGTCGTCGACCACCACGCACTTGGGCGGGCGGATGATGCCGTCGCCCGCCGGCAGAAAGATGCCCGCCAGGGCCCGCGCATACGGATCAATCAGCCGCGCGGTCCGGTCAAAGCGGTGCCCCTGCTCCGGGGCGTAGGGCCCGTTGGCCTGCAAGTGATAGAGTTGTCCGGCACGGATGCCCGGCACAACCACGCTCCAGATGTCGCCCCAACGGTCGGTGCCGCGGTCAAAGGCGATGATTTCCGACGGCTCGCGGTCGGCCACGTCGTCGTACAGCAAGAGCCGCATGGCCGTGGCCGAGCGGCTGAAGATCACGAACTGCACGCCGTGGTCGTGCAGGATCGCGCCGTACGGCAGCGGATGGTGGAACTGGAGAGCGGGGTGCCGATGCAACATGAGCATGAAGGTGCACTCTTTGCAATGTCCTGTGGTGTTTCCTCTTTTCGCTCAAGAGAAACATACCATCCAGCCGAGTGCCGTGACTGTCTGCAGTGTATGTTGAAGTGAAAATTATCGTCGATCCGTGACCGCGCATGCTGAGTGTCGTGATCGCTCCGGTGTGTGAACTCTTTCCAGTGGCGGCATGCTGAACGGTGTACGCGTGGCGCATGAGCCACGCTACTAGTGCGACAACTCTTCTGAATCGACACGCAGTGGGTGGCACTGGCGTGTCGCCAGTGCAAGCACAGGACACGGGCAAGATGCCCGTGCCACCCGACACTTAAGCCTAGTCGCACGACTACTGCTGGCGAAACTTGGCGTGACAGGCGTCGCAACTGTGCGTCAACCGCTGCATGCCTTCGGCCACTCGGTCCTGGTCGCCGTTGCGAACCGCAGAGTTTACCATGCCGCACGCTTCGCGCATCTGCGCGCAATACTCGCGCCATGCGGCGACGTCGGCCGGATTGGCGACGTGCTCGATGTCCAGCATCGACGCCTGCGCGATCGCGGCCAGGGCCGCCGACTGTCCGGCCGATTGCGCCGCCTGGCGCTTCAGGCGACCGGGCTCGACTCCGCGTTTCAGCGCCGTGTGGATCAAAGGGACTTGCTTCATGAGCGCGCCGAGCGACCCGACTTTTTCCCACTTCGCCGCTGGCGCAGCGGCTCCCCCACCGGCGCGAGCCGCTTTCAGGGCAGCCAAAGCTTTCGCCGCGGTTTCATAGTTGTCTTCGGCCGTCGCCAGCCGCTGGGCCGCGGCCAGCATCGCCGGTGCCGAGTTGCGAAGTGGATGCATCTGGTCGTGCACCGCCAACATCAAGGCCAGGACCGCCAATGTATTGGCGTCTTTCACCGTGCGGGCCTGCCTGGCCAGGTCGAAATCCTTCGGCGTGGCCAACGATTGTTCGGCCCGGCCGACGAAGAAATCGACCTGACCGATCAAGTCCTCGGCCGGAGCAAACTCGGAGATTTTTGGAATGGGCGGCGGATCGGCCGCAGCAGCGGCAAAAGCAGCCGAAAAAACAAGCGCCGCGATAAGTGAAATGTTGTGAAATCGCATGGATCGTTGGCGTTTTCCTGACGGTCGTTCGGCAGACCCCAGGACAATGTGGCTTGCCGTGCCCAGCACTGTCAATCTACTTGTGCAACGACCCTAACTTGTCGGGTGCCACGGGCATCTTGCCCGTGTCCTGAACTTGTCGGGTGGCACGGGCATCTTGCCCGTGTCCTGGTCTTGCACTGGCGCCACCCCAGTGCCGCCCGCCGACCTTGGCTCGCCTCTGGGACGTGACGCAAGCTGTGACAGCAGTTCAGCTTGCGCCTAGCTCGGGTGCCTCGATTCGGGCCTGCATGGCGCGCTTTCCAGCGGCGCAGCGGCCTTACATCGCCCGCCGACGACGTCCGCGGCTGTCGCTGCGCGCGGCGTAGCTGGGCCTGGAGCATGACTTTGCGGTGCCAGCGGTCTGGCGAGCCGCCCGCTGCCTGCACTTTTTTCTCAAATTATTTCACGAAGCTAGTTGACATGATGGACCGACCCGGTTTCAATGAACGAGGCCGGGTGCGAAAAATCCACACAATGCGTATTTGCGTCGCGTTCGGCCTAAGCTCTTCAATCATGTCCACCGTCAGGTGTGTCCCAACCGTCATCTTACGTTTCTCTTGGTAGGAGCCTTGTATGAATCGCAGATCACTTTTCGGCCGCTTTGCAGCCCCCCAACTTTCCAACCGAAC
>CAZUPX010000960.1:0-6329 GCA_964622155.1 uncultured Planctomycetaceae bacterium
CCGCCGACGGCGACGACGACACTCTTGCGATCGGTCCCGACTTCGAGCATCTGATTCCACAGGGCAGCCGCCGACGAGACTGACTTGACCGGTTCGCCCGGGTCGACAATCAGCAGGTCAACCACCGCGCCCTCTGCGGCCAGGCTGGCGACCGCACTCTCGGCGTGCGGCTTTTCGACGTGCGTGTCGGTGACGACCATCGCGTGCGAAAGGGCGCACCACTGGTTCACGCGCTCGCCCAGCGCGGCAAGATTGCCGGTGCCGATTTCAATCGCGTAGCTGCGTGCGCCAAGCTGGACGTCGACGACACTCACGAGAGACGCTCGAGATCGGCCGGCGTCACCGTAATCTGACGCCGAAACCCGGTGTGCATGCGAACATACTCCAAAGCCGACGTCTTGGCCGGGTCGGCGTGCAACTGCTCTTCAATCCGTCGGCGCGCCGCCGGCTCCCAATCATCGTACTCCTCCGGCCAGATGGTCGTGGCCTCCATCACCAAGGCTTCGCGGTACGGATCAAACTGGTCGGGCATGGCGGAGTCTGACTCGGACGGTTGGGTCGGCCGCGGGGGCCCCCATCGGGCACGACTCCCGATCGGGAGGTCGAAAGTTGGCGTCGTGGACGCTGCCGCACCCCAGTATACTAGGCTTCGGGCGCGTGCCTAGTGGGGCGGCGCGGCATCCAAACACCCTTGATGTGAGTTCAAATGACGATGCCCAATCGGGGTAAACTTGTGATCTGCGCGATCGTCGCGCTGGGCCTGGCGGCCGCCGCATTCAGCGTTTGGTTTCACTATCAGGGCGCGCACCGCTCGGGCGATTTTTGGGGCACCGCCACCGCGCAGTTGATCGTCGAAGCGCCCGAGGTGCGTGCCCTGCGACTCGATGCGGCGCCGCAGCCCCAGTTCGACGAAGAGGGTATGCAGCTCGATCCCCCGGACGAGCCGGCCGTTGAATTCCGCAATGGATTCTGGACGGTACTCAGTGACCATGACGCTTCCAAGGCACGCGGCCTGGTCAACGTCCGCCGCGCACTGGTGCAGGACGCCAGCTTCGACTGGCGCGGCCGGCCCAACGATCCAAACTGGCTTTATGGACTTGAATTCAACGATGGCCGGCTGTGGGCCACCGTGTTGTTCGACTTTGACTCTTGCCAGGTCGCTTTGTCCGGCGCCCGCAAAACCGCAATGCTAGACCCGGCAGCCAGCGACGCCTGGCGAAAATTCTTCGACGAGCAGTTCGCCGCGCAAGAGTCGGCAAGTCCCGAGCCGAGCGAACCTGCCGAAAGAGCTGATCGTCCCGCCGTCGACAAGCCCTCGGACGATGAGGCGGCGGAAGACAAAGCACCGGACGATAAGCCAGCCGAGACACCCTGACGCGCAGTGGACGTCACGCCTGTGGCGAACCGAGCTTGTCCAACTGGCCGGCCTGCAAGGCCGCTTGTGCCCGCTCGACCTCACGGTAATAGTCGCGCCGTTCCAGTAGTCGCGCCGCTTCCTCGTCGAGTATCGCAATCACGTCGCGGTGTAGTTGCAGGGCCGACGCCGTGACCTGGGCCGTGATAGGCCCTTCGATCGTGTCGCGGATGGCACGGGCCTTGCCGTCGCCGGCGGCCAACAGCAGGCACTGGCGCGATTCGAGGATCGTGCCCACGCCCATCGTGATCGCAAGCCGAGGCACTTCTCGTTCGCTTCCGAAGAATCGTGCATTGTCGCGAACGGTCTCCTCGGTCAGTGTTTTGAGTCGCGTGCGACTGCCTAACGATGAGCCGGGCTCGTTGAACGCAATGTGCCCGTCGCCGCCGATGCCAAGCACTTGCAGGTCGATGCCGCCTTCTTCGGAGATCATGCGCTCGTACTGCTCGCAGTAAGCATCGAAATCCAGGGCCCGGCCGTCTGGTACGTGCGTGTCGCGCGGATCGACGTTGATGTGGTCGAACAGGTTTTGCTGCATGAAGTGGCGGTAGCTTTGCGGGTGCGAGCCGCTCAAACCGACATACTCGTCGAGGTTGAACGTCACAACGCGCGAAAAGTCCAAGCCTTCATCGCGGTGCAGGCGGATCAGCTCGCTGTAGACGCCCAGCGGTGTGCTCCCGGTGGCCAGACCGAGTACGCAGCGTGGCTTACGTCGCAGCAGAGCCGCCACAAATGCGGCCGCCCGCTGACCAACGCCTTCTTTGTCTCGTTCCACGATCACACGCATCGAAGTCGTCCCTCCGGAGCAAGCTTGTAAGTACATCCCTATTTTTAATGGAACCGTCGTGCGGATCCAACGGCTAGTATCGACGATCGCACGCCTTTCGGCGCCGCGAGTGGCCTAGGTCGTCCGGTGGCGGCCCGCTACAATCCGCCGACTTAAAACGGACTTGCGGGTGGCACTGGCGTGTCGCCAGTGCTGGCGGGAATCGGAAGATTCCACTGGCGACACGCCAGTGCCACCCCTTCATAAGGCTGTCCGCCCCACGACAGGACAATCGACCCATGACGTGCCGTGCGTGCTTCCAAATCGCGCTGGTTCTGATCGCGTTTGCCGAGATCACAGTCTCGGCACCGGCCGCGGAGCCATCCGAGGCGATGCGCTGCGACGCTCGATTGACTGACGTCTCGTTCGTCGATGAAACACACGGCTGGGCGGTGGGCGATCGGGGTGTCATCTGGCAAACGGCCGATGGCGGCCGGCATTGGACGCTCCAGAACTCGGGGGTCGAGTGCCATCTGGCCAGCGTTCACTTTCTCGACTCCAAGATCGGGTGGGCCGCCGGCGGCTACACGCAGCCGTACACGCGTGCCACCAGCGGCGTCGTGCTCCGCACGCGCGACGGCGGTCAACACTGGACGCACACTGGCAAATTGGCGCTGCCAACGATCGAACGCGTCCGGTTCTTCGATCCCGCGCACGGCTGGGCATTGGGTCGGTCATCGGCTTTATTCCCCTCGGGCGTGTTTGCCACCGAGGACGGTGGTCGGTCGTGGTCGGCGCTGCCGGCCGCCGAAACTCGCGGTTGGCTCACCGGCGACTTCGTCGATCCACACACCGGTGCCTTGGCCGGCCGCGCGAGTGCTTTGGCAATGGTTCGCCGCACGGGCATCGAGCCGTTGGATGCCGACTACGGGTTGAGGGCGCTGGTGCGAATGAAGCTGCTGCCGCCGCAAAGAGGATGGGTCGTTGGCGACGGCGGTATGATTCTTGCGACGAACGACTTGGGGAAATCGTGGCAGACGAGCGACGCCGACTTGCCCGCTGCGGTCCGTAACTACTTCGACTTCAGCGCGCTCGAGGTCCGCGGCTCACATTGCTGGGTTGCCGGCACGCCGGGCACTCGCGTACTGCATAGCGCCGATTCCGGTCAAAGTTGGACCCTGTGCGACACGGCCCAGAGTTTGCCGATTCGCGGCTTGGCATTTCCCAACGAGAGGAGCGGTTGGGCCGTGGGGGACCTGGGCACAATCCTGGCGACCAGCGACGGTGGTCGCACCTGGCGTCGGCAGCGGGGCGGGGGCAGTCGCGCCGCGTTCCTCGGCTTCTATGGCCGCCCGATCGAGATTCCGCTGGAACTGGTTGCCCGATTAGCCGCCGAAGAAGGGTACCTGGGCGTCATGGAGATTCTCAGCCGCGACGACGTCGAGCCTCGAAGTGGCGACGCACTCGATGCGGTGGGCGCGGCTCACGAGGCCAGCGTGCTGGCGGGCGGAAGCGCCGCCGGATCGGCCTGGCGATTCCCACTGCGACAGTCGGAAATCAAGCTCGCGGCCGAGCAACTCGTCGAGGGGTGGAATCGAGCCAATGACGCTCAGGCGCTCGACAAACTCGAAGCCCACATTGTGGCGCGCACTCGCATGTGGCGGCCCAGCGTCGTAATCACCTCGTCGGCCGACGCATCGGGCAAGGACCCGTTGGCACACGTGATCAACCAGGTTGTGTTGCGGGCCGTCGAGCGTGCGGCCGATCCAACGCAATACACCGACCAGATCGTCGATGCGGGCCTGAAGCCGTGGCGCGTGCAGAAGGTGTACGGCAGTTTGTCAGCGGGGCACACTGGCACGGCCACGCTCAACACGGCCCAACTGGCGGCGCGTCTGGGTCGCTCGATTGGCGAACAGGCGGCGCCAGCGCGAGGCATCATCGCCGCAGGCTACACGCAGCCGACCACGACAATCGGATTTCGATTGCTGGTGGACCACATTCCGCAGGAGCTGGGCAAGCGCGACTTCTTTGCCGGCGTCGCACTGGAGCACGGCGGGGAGGCCCGGCGGCGGCGCGAAGAAGTGCCCGATGGCAGTCTCGACGCCATGCGCCGCGAGGCCCAGATGCGCCGCAACCTGCAAGCCATCCTGACCCAGACCGGGAAGGGTGCCGGCGACGGCCGGTTTTTGGCCGACATCGGCGCTCAAACGCGCTCGATGCAGCCCGACCGGGCTGCCGAGGTGCTATTTCAATTGGCAGGCCGCTATTTCAACACCGGCCAGTGGGAGCTGGCGGCCGAGTGTTATGACTTGATTGTCGAGCGTTACCCGAACGAGCCCTTGGCCGGGCCGGCGTTGGTGTGGCTGGTGCAATACTACGCAAGCAGTGAGGCCGCCTGGCGTACCCGTGCGGCGCATCAAATCTCTGTTGAGCAGAACAGTGGCCGCCAACCAACTGTCCAGAATCGTCAGCGTTCCAATACGGCGCGGGGCCTGCCTGATTCAACTGGGGCAGGGGGCGGTGTCACTCCAGCGGCGCTCGTCGAGCGCGGCGCCGGATTGCTCAGTGGGCCGCCGGCGACCGACGAGCAACGGGCCGTCAGGGCCGACGGTTATTCGAAACAGCTCGAGCAGCTCTATCCGGCGCTGCTGGCCGAGCCCGTCGTGCGATTCCCATTGGCGGTGGCACATCGGCAGCAAGGCTTGCCGCGCCAGGCGGAGCGGTACTACCTGGGACTGCGTCATAGCCGTCCGCACGACGCGTGGTGGGCGTCCGCGCAGGCGGAGCTCTGGCTGCGAGAGCCCAACGGTCCTCCCCCCAAGCAACTCTGGACCTGTTCAAGATCGACCGAAAAACCGCGACTCGACGGCCACTTCGACGACCCGACCTGGCGGGCGGCGAGCCCTGTCGAATTGCGCAGCGCCCAGCGCGACGACTCCGACTGGCGGGCGGTGGCGATGTTGGCCTACGACGAAGAGTTCTTGTACATCGGCGCCAGTTGCACGCAGGCGCCCGGGTTTAAGTATGTGGTGAGCGACCAGCCCCGGCCGCGCGATCCCGACCAGTCGGACCAGGACCGCGTGGAGCTAGTGATCGATGTCGACCGCGATTTCGCGACGTACTATCGTCTTTCGATCGACCACCGCGGCTGGACCGGCGAGAGCTGCTGGGGCGATCGCACCTGGAATCCGAACTGGTTCGTGGCCAGCGGGCAAAGCGACGGCGCGTGGACAACCGAAGCCGCGATCCCACTATCGGAGTTGACCGGCCAATTGCCCCAATCCAAGCACGCCTGGGCCGTCGGAGTGCAGCGCATCGTGCCCGGCGTTGGCTTTCAATCGTGGACAACGCCAGGTTCGGCCGAGATCATTCCCGAGGGATTAGGGATATTGATCTTTCAGTAGCGCGGTCACGGCTACTGCTCGAACTCCACGCAACGACGCTCAAGTTGATCGAGGATTTCCGGCTCGCCCTTCAGTTCCGCCAGCGGTTGCAACTGCTGGCGAATATAGTCCCAGTCGAGCTTTCCGCTTTGCCGGACTATCACCCGCTCGATGTCGACCCAATCCTGGCCGCGACCCGCGAATCCCTTCAGGACGATGAGGTCCTCCGCCGAGCAAGTGCGAAGCGGGGCTTGCGGTGGGTAGACAAAAATAGTGGAACGCTGGACCACTAATTCTTCGTACGGCAATCCACCGAGCGAAACGTCGAGTCCAACGCCCGTGCGCGAGCGAAGCAGCAGTACGCGGCGCTGGAGGGCAAAGCTTTCAGCGTCGGCGATCCTGCCCTCGAAGTGCTGGAGCAACGTCCGAACAAACGGCTCCTCGCCACCAAACCCTGTTAAGAGGGTCAGGTCGGCGTCGATGGTTTCTCGTGGCTCGCCCCAGCGAACCTGCGCCAACCCTCCGATGAAACAAAACCGCCACCCTTGGGTCTGACAAACAGACTGCAATTCGAACGCGGCCTGTATGACCTCATTCACGATTTACGCGCCTGCATGAACCAGCGCTGTTGTTCTACCAAGCCGGAACTCGCGCGGGGCGCTCGTGGCGGAAGCGTATAATCAGCGGGACCGCACAGCAGCTCGATGGCGCGATACGTGTCGAGCTGGCGTAGCTCCTTGCGGCGAATGCGTTCCAGGTCGGC
>CAZUPX010000961.1:0-6065 GCA_964622155.1 uncultured Planctomycetaceae bacterium
GAAGGTTGAAGCAAACGGGTGCCCGCTGGCGTGTCCGCCGCGTCAACCGCATGGCCGGCCTCTGTACCTGCGTTTACAGCGATCACTGGGAAGCTTACTGGGCCAACGCCGCCTAAACGCCGGAATCCACTCGCGCACCCATTGGTAATCGTTTGACTACCGGTGAGCCAGATCAATAGACCGCGATAAATCGTCATGGTTCCCAAGGTGACGACGATCGGGTGAATGCGCCCGCCCAGAGCCAGAACCGCATTGAGCGATCCTCCGGCAGCGCCGACGGCCAGTGCTGCAGCGATGGCGACAGGAAGCGTAATGGCAGGCGCGTATTCGAGTTTGAGCATTAATGCCGCAACACCGGCGGCCAGGCCGAGCAGCGAGCCCAGCGAGATATCGATGCCTCCGGCCAGGATCGTCGCCGCCGCGCCAAGCGATAGGATCGCCAACATGGCGGTACTGGACAGCAGCCCCGACAGATTGTCGGCCGTCAAGAACGAGTCGGTTGTGAGTCCTAGCGCCGCGAACAAGATCGCGATTGCGACCGCCAGCGGCCACTCGGTCGGCCACCACCGGCGAAATGGACTGCGCGCTGGACGCTGCACAATTCTGGCCGACTTAGGTACGTCCTTGCCCAGGGCTGCCGCGGCGACACGCTCGCTCGTCGCCTCGCTGGCGTCAAACTCGGCGACAATCCGGCCCAGTCGAAACACCACGACCCGATCCGAGTTCTCGATAATCTCAGGCAGGTCCGAACTGATCAGGACTACGGCGCTACCGCGCTGGGCAAATTGTCCAAGCAGGCGATGAATCTCGGCTTTGGCCGCCACGTCGACACCGCGCGTGGGCTCATCCAGGATGAGCACCTTCGGATCTGCTAACAGCCATCTGGCCAGCACGACTTTCTGTTGATTGCCTCCCGATAGCTCTTCGGCCGGTTGCTCGCTGGAGCGACACTTGATTGCCAGCTCGGCGATCTGTCTATCGGTTGCGATCCGCTCGCGCCTCGTGCTGGTCAAGGGTCCGAGTGACAGTGCCTTGAGCGTACTGATGACCATGTTGGCTCGCGTGGATAGCCCGCGAAAGATACCCTGGCGCAGCCGGTCCTCGGGCACATAGGCAATCCCCGCGGCCACGGCCATTGCAGGACTGGAGATCGACGTCGCTCGACCGTCCACTTCGATCGTTCCGCTGGCGGTCGGATCGAGGCCGAAGATGGCCCGGGCAAGCTCGCTGCGGCCGGAGCCGACAAGCCCGTAGATTCCCAGCACCTGGCCGGCACGAACATCGAGCGAGATGCTCGTAAAGCGACCGTTGCCGGCAGTCAATGCGTGCAGTCGCAATCGGACCGGCTGCTGGGAATCGCGGCTTTGTGAATTGCCGCGGCGCGCGACGTCGGCGCCTCGCCCAACCATGTGGCGAATCAACTCGGTTCGGTCAATTGAATCTTTCGGCCCGCACCACACGCGCCGTCCGTCGCGCAAAACTGTGATGCGATCGGCCAAATGAAAGATCTCTTCCTGGCGATGCGAGATATAGAGAATGCCGACACCGGCGCGCTTCAGTCGCGCGATCTGGTCGAAAAGCCACGCTGTCTCGCCGGACGTCAGGGCACTGGTTGGTTCGTCAAGGACCAGCACGCGTGCTTGCTGGCTCACGGCCGCGGCGATTTGAGTCATTTGTCGTTGGGCCACACTCAAGCGCGAGGCACTCTGGCGAACGTCGATCGGCTCGCGCAGCAACTCGACGGCTCGCTGGGCATCGTCGATGATCTTCTTCCACCGCACCCAACCCGCCGGCCCGGTGGGCATGCCTTGCTCCAAGGCCATGTTCTCGGCCACCGAAAGCGTTCCGAATAACTCCGCCTCTTGATGCACGGTGACGATACCGTGCGCTCGGGCATCAAACGGACCCGACCAGGTGACGGCGCGGCCCTCGAACAACAAGCGCCCCGCGTCGGGCGCAAGCAAACCAGAAATGATATTGATCAGCGTGCTCTTGCCAGCGCCGTTCTCGCCGACGAGTGCATGCACCTCGCCGGCCAACAGATCGAGCGACACGCCGTCGAGCGCCATCACGCCCGGAAAGTGACGGGTCACGTCGCAGAGCTCAACGAGCGGGGCGTTTGGGTCGTGCACGGCTCGCCAGGAGTTCCAAGATGCGCGGCGCTAGGGAGCCTCGGCCGGAGGTTCAGTCGGGGAGGGCGCCTCCGCCGCCGGCTCGGTGGCGGGTGTCTTGGCAGGCGTCTCGACCGTCGGCGTTTCAGACGTGGGAGTCTCGGGCGCGGGAGTTTCAGCGGCCTTCTCGGCGGCAGGAGTTTCCTTTTTGGCGCTCTTGGTCGTGGCGGATTTGGCACGGTCGAGGTCGCGCTTGGTGGTGGTCAGCTCTTGCTGCCGCGTTTTGTCGTCGGGATTGGCCGCGACGATTTGTTCGCGGACTTCGACGGTTCGCTGGTAATTGGCCACGGCATCTTCGATCTTTCCGGCCGAGCGTTGACGACTGGCCAGCGCGGACAGCGCCTCGGCGAGTCGCACCTTATAGTCGAGGTTATCTGGTCGATCTCGCACGCACGTCGCCAGTGCGTCGCTGGCCCGCTGCCAGGCCTTGATGGCCCGGTCGTTGAGTCCTGCGAAACCAAACAACGTGGCAGGAATCCTTTGGATAGCGGCCAGATCGTCGCGAAAGGTGACGGTCTGCGGGTGTTTTTCCGACAGCTCCTCGAACGTCAGGTTGGCATTGTCAAAGTTGACGACCAAGGGTGCCAGGTTGGCGCGCTGGTCGACGGCGCTGGCGCCGCGCAGCGTGACCCATTCGGTAGGCAGCGTGTACTTTAGCGCGCACTGCTCGAGGCTGGGGAAGGTCGCCGGGTCGGCATCCGCCAACTTCATGCGATTGATATAGCTCAATCCTTTACCGAGCATGCCGGACGCTTCCTTCGATCCCTGTTTGGCGTGCAGGCCGGCCAGATGGTAGTACGCCTCGGCCATTTGCGGCCACACATTTGGGTCATTCTCGTGCGTCTGCACGAATTTCTGGTAGTAGTCGATGGCCGGTTGGTAGAGCGCTTGGCGCGCCGCGGCCTGGCTCGAGCCTTTCAGTTCGTTGCCCGTCGCGATCGTCTTAACGTATTGGTCGATCACCAGCCGCGCGGCTGCAAAGTCCTCCTTTGCACGATTGCGCTCTTCGCTGGCGCGAAGGGCCACCCAGGTTGACGCACCCGCGATGACCGCCAGCGCGACGATCAACAACGAAGCAAGAATCGCGAGAACCGAAACACCCCGCCGCATGGCGATGTGGGGTCCGGCACCGGCCGCGGGCGAGGTCTGGCAACTGGAAACGTGCATGGGAGGCACTCAATAACAAGTAAGGAGGGAAACAGAGGGTCTATTCTGGCCGCCCCATCGTCGCGAGTCAAATGATGGTCTTCAATTGATTATAGTCCCGTCCGGCCCGATTTAAGCCGACCAGGGGGCTTGCTATGATGGACGCCATCGTCGCTGACGCGAAGCGGCATGATCGATTTCATCACCTGTCGGAACCATTTCGAGGGCCGTCGCAATGCACGCCTCACCTGTGAACAATCATCGGTCGCACAGTCCGAGGGCCGTCAAGCACAGGGGAATTGCAGCCGGTTGGTTGATCCTGGGCTGTGCGGTCGGCGTCTCGACCACAGCCGCGGCGCTGGCCGATGAAACACCGGCGCGAGAGTACGAAAATACGCTTGTCCGACTGAGCGATCCGAAACCGCTGCTGGCGGACTATCCTGAGTTTGTTGAGCCCGTGCGCGAGACCGTCCGCTATGAAGCGCCGCTGCTGGTCAACGATGCAATGGCCGACTTGCACGTGCGTGCGTGGCGGTTCAGCTACAATGCCCGCGGGATCGTCGAGGTGCCGAATCGTTTGGCGGCCGCCAACACGGCCCTGATTATGGTCCATCCCTGGGGAATCGACGACGGTCAAGGCTGGCGAACACCCGAGCCGGCCGGCGCGGCCGATTTTTGCACGCCCGAAAAAAACCATCTGGCCGGTCGCCACACGCGCGAGGTGATCAACCCGCTCATTAAGTCGTTGCGCGGCAAGGTGTCGCTGGTCATGTACAGCCTGCCGGGCAATGAGGACTCGATTCGCAAGAAGATGTACCGCTCATTCACGCACCGGCCCAGCGAGACCGAGCGCCGCACGGGTGCGGCCGAACTAGCGGAAACGCTCAATGGTTTCTCCTACAAGGGTGAAGGGGTTCCACAGCGCATAAAACTATCGGCCGACAAGCCGGTGATCGATTATTTCCGGCAGTTCAGCGGTCTCGACCCGGGCCCACGCTTCAACAATGCCGGCTTCTGGGACCTGCCCATTCCCGTTACCAAGGACGTGGAGGTCGACCCCGACGACGTAGTGATCTACGATACGCCGGGCTATGGGCCGTTGAAACAATTCCTGCAAGCACAGGGTATCCGTCATGTGATCTTGACCGGTTACGCGACCGACATGTGCTATTGCAAAACGACGGCCGGATATCAGAATTTGTCGCAGGACTTCAACGTGTTTCTGGTGGGGGATGCGACGCTGGCAACGTTTCCGGCCAACTCCAGTCCTCGGTTTGCCACCAATGCAGCCATCTCGTTTGCGTCGCTTGGACAGTTGATCACGCAAGTCTCGTGGATTGAGTATCGCGAGAACGCGCACCGCAAAAGCTCGAATCAATAACTGCGAGGAACCAATATGTCGAAACGCCCGCTCTCGGCCGCCGCTATTGCCTTGGCTTGCAGCTTTCTGTCAATCGCCGCGATCCACGCCGCCGATGACCCGGCGGTGGGCAAGCGCGTCGACGACTTCTCGCTGCGCGATTTTCACGGTAACGTTCATACCCTGGCGCAACACGGCCAGAGCAAGGCCGTGGTGCTGGCAGTTCTGGGCACCGAATGCCCGATGGCCCGATTGTATGCTCCGCGGCTCGCCGAACTGGCACGTAGGTATCGTGACCAGGGCGTGGATTTTCTGGGGGTAGACGCCAACTGGCACGACACGCCGACCAAACTGGCGATCTTCGCGAAATCTTATAACATCGAGTTTCCACTACTCCTGGACGCGGGTAACGCCTTGGTCGATCGGCTTGGCGCGGCGCGCACGCCGGAAGTGTTTGTGCTCGACGCCAACGGCACCGTCCGCTACCACGGTCGCGTCGACGACCAGTACACCGTTGGTGCGCAGCGCGATAAGCCCGGCAAGCGCGACCTGGCAGCGGCGCTAGACGAACTACTGGCCGGCAAGGACGTGAGCGAGCCCTCAACAACGGCCTCGGGCTGCCTCATCGCGCGAGTGAACAAAACCAAACCGCGCGGCGACACCACCTACAGCAAGCACGTGGCCGCGATCTTCAATCGCCGCTGCGTCGAGTGTCATCGTGAGGGGGAGCTGGCACCGTTTCCATTGACCAGCTATCAGGAAGTGCTGGCCTGGTCGGCGATGATCCGCGAAGTCGTGGGCGAGAATCGCATGCCGCCCTGGCTGGCCAGCTCGGAGTTTGGCAAGTTTTCGAACGACTGCAGCTTGAGATCGCAGGAGAAGCAGACGATTTTCGAGTGGATCGACAACGGCTGCCCGGAAGGAAACCCGGCCGAGCTGCCCGCGCCGCCGAAGTTCACGACCGGCTGGCGAATGGGTGAGCCGGACCTGGTCTTCCGCATGCCCACGCCGTTCACCGTGCCGGCCGAAGGTACGGTCGACTACCAATACTTCCTGGTCGACCCCAGCTTGAAAGAGGACATCTGGCTCACCGTGGCCGAGGCCAGACCCGGCAACGTAGCGGTGGTGCATCACGTCGTGCTGTTCGCCGTGCCGCCCAGCCGCAAGATCGATAAGGACCGTCTGGAAGACGCGCAGGTCAACGGACAGATGATCTCGGTGTACGCGCCGGGCATGAATCCGTGGAAGTATCCCGACGGGTCGGCGATGAAGATCGAAGCGGGCTCGCAACTGGTGCTGCAAACGCATTACACGCCCAACGGCAAGCAGCAGGACGACAGCAGCTACGTGGGGCTAAAGGTGTGCGACGCCTCGCAGGTCAAGCGCCA
>CAZUPX010000962.1:0-4159 GCA_964622155.1 uncultured Planctomycetaceae bacterium
CTGATGAGCGAGTCGGCCCGCGGCGAAGGGGGCCGCGTGTGGGTGCCGCGCAAGCCGCAAGACCCGCGCCCCGCGAACGACGTTCCCGAGACGGAACGTTATTACTTCTTGGAAGATCGCTATCCGAAATACGGCAACCTCGTGCCGCGCGACATCGCCACGCGCGAAATCTTCAATGTCTGCACGTATGAGGGACTCAGCGTCGAGAAGGACCGGCTGTGCGTATACCTGGATCTCACGCACATTCCGCGGCACACCCTGGACGTGAAACTGGGCGGCATCCTTGAGATTTACGAGAAGTTTCAGGGAGTCGACCCGCGCGAAGTCCCCATGAAGATCTTCCCCGCGGTCCATTATTCGATGGGCGGGCTGTGGGTCGACTATGAGAAGAGCGCCACGGGCGGATTGGTCGTCGGCTCGCCTCGCAATCAGCGCACGAACATTCCCAACTTGTACGCCATTGGCGAATGCGACTATCAGTATCACGGCGCTAACCGCCTCGGGGCTAATTCGTTGTTGAGCTGCATATTCAGCGGTCTGCTCGTCGCGCCGAGCATCGTCAACCTGTTGAAAGGGACCAAGGTTCGCGCCGCCGACGAGCCGGCTGCGGTATTTGCCGGCGCGCGGGCCCGAGCGCAGGAGGCACACGATCAATTGCTCAAGCGGCCCAGCGGCGGCGAGAACCCATACCTGGTGCATCAAGAGCTAGGCCGGGTGATGACGAAGGCCGCCACCGTCGTACGACACAACAATGCACTTCGCAAAGCTTACGAACAGGTTTGTGAGCTCGCCGAGCGGGCGAAACGGTGCTCGCTGTCGGACACCGGCAACTGGACGAACCAGAACGTAGTTTTCACGAAGTCGCTGCGCGACATGATGCCACTAGCCAAGGCGATCATCCAAGGCGCACTGGCGCGAGACGAGTGCCGCGGGGCCCACTTCAAGCCCGACTTCGCCATGCCCAGCCTGGAAGCGACTGACCCTGCCGAGCGGCGCCGCCAGGCGGAACAGTGGTGCGACAAATTCGAGGCCAGCACGGCCAAATGGCTCAAGAGCACGATCGCAACTGTTGATACCGACGGCGAGCCGACCCTGGAGTATGAAGACATCGACACGTCCATTATCCCTCCGCGGCCACGGTTGTATGGGTTGGTGGGGGCCGAAGTGATCGAGGAAGTATGGAAGTCGCGGCAGGCCGCCAAGGCCGCAAAACCCGACGGCAACGGGGATGGCGCCGCGCGAGGTTCGCCGAAGCGCGCCGCGGTGCATTAGAAACTGTAGCCGGGGTCTGCGACCCCGGTGGGAGCGTAGGGGGAGTCATTGACCTCGGAAGCCGGCCGCACAGAGGCCAGCTACAGAACGCGGCAACCCGCCACACGCGTCGGACGCAATAAACAAATCTAACGGCTAGAAGTCATCCGGTCATGACCGACTCCCACTCCAACGGACATTCTCACGGCAAGCGAACGTTTGAGGTGCGCGTGCTGCGCCAGGATTCGCCCGAGACGCCCAGCTATTGGGAGCGGCACAAGCTCGAGCACGAGCCGGATATGAACGTCACCAGCGTGTTGCAGCGGATCGCCGCGCAGGCTGAGACCATCGATGGTGAGAAGGTGGCGCCAGTGGCCTACGACGCCAATTGCCTGGAAGAGGTCTGCGGAAGCTGCACGATGATTATCAACGGCCGCGTGCGGCAGGCCTGCTCGGCGCTGGTCGATATGCTGTTGGCCGAGCGGCCCGAGGAGATCGAGCTGCAACCGATGAGCAAGTTTCCGGTGATCCGCGACTTGTGCGTCAGTCGCCGCCGGCTGTTTCGGGCACTTGAAAAAGTCCGCGCCTGGATTCCCGTCGACGGCTACTACGACATGGGCCCCGGCCCTCGACAGTCGCCCGAAGATCAGGAGCGAGCCTATCCGCTCAGCCAGTGCATGAGTTGCGGCTGCTGTCTCGATGCCTGCCCGCAATATGGCAAGATTGAACTGGAACGCCGCTCGGGCGAAACCGAGGAGCAGTTCGCCGCGCGCGAGAACGGCACATTTGACGTCAACTTCGTGGGCGCTGCGGCCATCAGCCAGGTGGTGTATTACAACCCGCATCCCACCGGCAAACTCGACGCCGGCGAGCGGATTGACGCGCTGATGGAACCCGGCGGCATTCAGGTGTGTGGCAACGCGCAGAATTGCGTCGCGGTCTGCCCAAAATCCATTCCGCTAACCACCTCCATCGGCCGCGCCGGCCGTCAGGCCACAACGCGGGCCTTCACGAAGTGGTTTGATCGGTAAGATTCGCACCTGCTGGTCTAGCAGACGACCGAAAAGCGTTTGAAACGCAGGGATCGCCGAGAACGCTGAGACTAGAAATACAAAAGCGCGGCGACTTGAGACTTCTTCTCTGCGTTTCTACTTCTTCCGATTGCCCGGCCCACGAATCGCCCGCGGCGCTTACCACAAGAACCAGTCGCCGCTGCTGACGACCCAGATGCCCAACAGCAAGTTCGTGACGGCGTGGGCGGCAACGCAGTCCCAGATGTTGCGAGTCCGATACATCAGCCAGGTAACCATCGAGAACCACACAGCCGCGGCCAACATCTCCATCGGATGCATGAGCACTGGGAATAAAGTGCCGACGAGCACCGCAGTCGGCGTGAGCACACCAAACGGCACCTTCCACCACTCGGCCGCCAGAAAATACCGCATCAGTAGTCCGCGCAGGAAGAATTCCTCGACGATCGGGATGACGATCGCCAGCCCCCAAAATCGAATCGCCAGAAAGCCATACCTCGACAGCGGTTGATCGGGCCATTGTTCCAGAGGGTTGAAGGCGATGCGACGGCCGGTTTCGATCAGCCAGCCCAAACCCAACGGATCGAGTAGTCGATGCTCGAGGTTAAGTTTGCAAAGTCCCACCCACACGCCGACGCCCACCACGCCGACAAGTAATGCCAACGGGGAAAGCTTCCAGGGGAACTGCCGGTAGCCTGGCCAGACCAGCGCCATGGCCACCATCGTCAGCGCGATTTTGATCGTGTACACCAGCGGATAGGCCGCGTATTCGATCGAGAAGCCCAATAGCTCGACCGGCGCGCCCGGCTTGGGCTCCAGAGCGCCGACCAGCATGAACACGGCAAACGGTAGCGCAAAGACGAGCCAGGGGTTGTGCCGCCAGGACGATAGACGATCCAGCCGGCTCGCGGGCGGCATTTCCACCGACGCGCTCGACTCGGCGCCTGAGTTTCGATCAAAGCTGGATTCTGGCGGCTGCGGCATCACTAGAAAGGGTAGTTTTGCTTTCAGGTATGTCAAACCCTGGTCGCGCGAGGACGCGAGCACCGCGAATCGCCTCAAACAAGCCAAAATCTAACGGTTTTTGAACACGCGGCAGCGCTTGCGGCCTGTTTTTGGCCTTTGCGGCCCGTTGATGCGCACGTAAGATAGAAAGGTCAATACTACCGAGTATACGGCAATTCCCCTCGGCAACGCCTGGCGGAATTCGGGACTGCCGGCGGTTTGTTTTTTCCCCTGGTTCGGCACGGCTGGTGCTCTATTCGCACAGGCCTGTTTGACACCCCAGCTTGAGCGGGCTTAGATACGGTGCAGGGTATCTCCATGGATCTGGCGAAACTAAGAAACATCGGCATTTCGGCCCACATCGACTCGGGCAAGACGACCCTGAGCGAGCGGATCCTCTATTACGCTGGCCGCATCCACCGCATCGGCGAGGTCAAGGGGGGCGGCGACGGCGCCACCATGGACTACATGGACCTGGAGCGCGAGCGCGGGATCACCATTACCAGCGCCGCCACCACGGTCGAGTGGAACGACCACACGATCAACTTGATCGACACCCCGGGCCACGTCGACTTCACCGTCGAGGTCGAGCGCAGCCTGCGCGTTCTCGACGGGGCGATCCTGGTGCTGTGCGGCGTGGGGGGCGTCCAATCGCAATCGCTGACGGTCGACCGCCAGATGAAGCGCTATCACGTGCCGCGCCTGGCCTTTATCAACAAGATGGACCGCGTCGGCGCCGACGTCGAGAAGGTCACGGCCCAGGTGCGCGACAAGATGGGTTGCGATGCACTGCTCATGCAGTCGCCCATCGGCAAAGAGGACAAGTTCGAGGGCGTGATCGACCTGATCACGATGAAGGCCAACTATTTCGA
>CAZUPX010000963.1:0-1505 GCA_964622155.1 uncultured Planctomycetaceae bacterium
TCACGTCCTCCTTGGTGACGCCGAAAACCGTCCGCCGGATTCGCTTGCCGTTGGCCGCATAGCCGGCACTGTAGGTCGCACACCAGGTGCCGTCGGCCCGCTGGTAGATTGAGCCCTCCCCTTGTCCTCGGCGTCTTCGTGTCATCTACTTCTCCTGCGCTTTCTTGATCCAACCGCGCACGGTTGTCACGTCCGACCCCAGCTGGTCGGCGATTTCCTTTAGGGACTTTCCGCGCCCTTTAAGTCGGACGGCGTTCCGTTGGCGATTCCGATACGCCTTTAATCTGCACGGCGTCGAACAGTATTCACGGTTCGTTCGGGCGACCTCGGGCGATACCTCAAAAGGTTTGCCGCACGTTTTGCAGCACTCGTATTCCTTGCTGTCAATCACCGCCATGGCGAATTGTGCCCAAATCGCCACGACCAGGTCCTCGCCCCGCAGGCGGAAGCCAAAAGTGTCGCGGTTCTCGTCGTAGCGCAAATGGACCGTGAAGTTTTCGAGCAACTCGGACTCCCAGACGCCAAGGCAGAGGCACTTCTTTGCCGTGCGAATTCGATCTTTCGGCGGGCTATTCAGAATTGGCCATGAGTTGGCGATAAACTTATTGACAACCTTACTTGTTAGGTCTTGTTGATCGAACTCAAGCTCTTTCATATATCTCAGCAGTCCGCGCTCGTTTTTCGCACTGATGAAATTCCAGACCGTGGTCCAGTGGCGCAACGCAAGGATGGTCTGTCGCCAGATATACATGGGCGTACCTGTGCTTTGACGCTCCAGCCCATCACGCCAATATTCGATGCGAAACTGGTGTTCATAGATCTGACCATACTTGTCCGCAAATTTTCGAATGGCATCCGGGTTCAACTCGACACCCGCCAGAATCCTGAACAGGGCGCTTTCCTGCCGAAGCGGGAAATACACCTCGGCAGGAGCGAGCTTCTCGCCCGGCTCGAAGCGGGCAGCCAAAACCTGCATCGGCTTGCTCCCGCCATCCACGCGGGCATCTAACCAGGTATAGCCACCGAGGCACCGGCCAACGGGAATCTCGAACTGGAATCGGCGGTCCACTTGGCGGTCTCGCGATACGGGAACGGTTACGCCAGATACGACTTCTATTCACGATAACGTATTGTGCCGCAAAGGGCAACCTGTACAGTGATGAATATGAACAGTCGACTTGTTCCCGTATCACCGGAGAAGCGTGCGATGAATGCCGTGGACGCAAAGAGTCCGGCTCAACTGGGCCGCGTGGCCGAGGTCGCCAGGTATCTGAACCTGAGTCGGTCGAAGATCTATCTCATGATGGAGCAGGGCGAGTTGCCCTTCGTGAAACTTGGCAAGAGCCGCCGGGTGAGGTGGCCGGACGTGCTGCAGTTGGTCGAGCGAAACACGGTCGGTCGCTCCTAAAGCGCGCGAAGGCACGGCAATGGGCACCTCCAAACGCAAGATTGGCAAACGCGCATCGACGGCTGAATCCCCGAGAAAGGGCCTCTCCGACGCCGAC